>CAZDJY010000001.1:0-52651 GCA_964505835.1 uncultured Zetaproteobacteria bacterium
GACGTAATCGCTCAATAGAGCCTGAATATCGATAGAGTCCATGTTTTCTCCTTGTAGTTTTTCAGTACGCCAAGGCAAAAGCGCGGGTTTTCCTTGGCTTACAAAATCAGGCACTTACGCGCATGATTTTGGCAGGCCATCCATGGCCTGTACGGATGCTCTGACTTTTTCAGAGTATCCTCAGATGCGTGAATCAAATAATCTGCCGGCGCATTCCAGCAGCTGCAGCTTAAAGTACCAGTGATATATAGCACCGATCTATCGGAAATGGAAATCAGTAGGGTACGACCTGACCGTCAAAGGCGATGAAGGCACCGGGATCGTAATCGCGCGCATGCTCGATCACATTGCACATACCGGCCACTGAAGTCGGCACATCAATCAGCCCTGTGCGGTGAGTCATGTCCGTTTGCACCCAGCCAGGATGCAGGGTGATGACATGGATACCCTGCGGCGCAAGATCAACTGCCATCGATCTGGAGACAATGGTGAGTGCGGCCTTGGCCGCCCGGTAGGCATAGGTTCCGCCGCTTGAATTATCGGTGCAGGAACCCATCTTGGAGCTGATATTGGCGATGCTACTGTTCTGATTCATGCGCCCGTGCAATTGCTGTACGACACGTAGCGGCCCGACGCAATCGATATTGAACACCTCATGCATGGCGGCAGATGTCACTCGGGGCAAGCTTTGGCCGTCCTTGCCCGGGCCGTAGATGCCGGCATTATTGATTAACAGATCGATGTTCTCAGGCAGTTCTCCCTCAGGCTCGTCATCGGAAGCAACATCCCAGCGAATCAGCTGCAGTCTCTCCGATGCGATATCTGCAAGTTCCCCCATATCGCTGCGATAGCAGGCCCATACGTTCCAACCCTGCTTGAGATAATGTCTGGCAAAACCCAGCCCCATGCCGCGGTTCGCTCCGGTAATCACTACATTCATCATGCCTCCCATGGATCGGCAAGTCGCTCGTGATTGGCCGCGACCCGCCTGCACCTGTTACTATGCCGCTCATGATAGCCGAGCAAGCCATGCCGCAGCAAAGCCTGAGTCAGCTGTTGAAGGGGCGATGGGTGGATCGCGCCCTGCTATTGCTGGCGCTACTTGCCATCGCTATGTCCTGGGTGTTTATCCAGCGCAGCATTGCTGCCGGCCCGCCAGTTGCCGAGATTTACCATGGAGACACCCTGCTGGCGAGTTATCGCATACCTGAGCAGGGGCAGCCGTCCATTCATTTTGAGGCGGAAGGAGAGCTGGGTTTGTCCGAGATCGAGATTTCCAGTGAAGGAGCGCGCATGCTGGCCTCGCCGTGCAGTAGCCAGCGTTGCGTATTGTCTGGTACGCATCATCATGCCGGTGATCTGATTGCCTGCGTGCCGAACCGGATTCTGGTTGCCATCCGCGGAAGCCGCGATGATCGTTTTGATGCGGTGGTGGAATAGTCATGTCTGAAGTCGTACAACGGCCGCTGTTGGCTGATCTGGAAAGCAAGGCGGTCTGGCTGGCGTTGTTGATGCTGGCTATCGGTCTGCATGTATTTGAGGCTGCTTTGCCAAGTCTCGGCCCGTGGTTCAAGCCGGGGCTGGCTAATCTGATCACATTGCTGGCGCTGGTGTGGATGGGGCCGCGTTCAGCGTTGTTGCTGACGGTATTCCGGGTCATCGTCGGAAGTTTTTTTATCGGCACGATGTTCACACCGACCTTCGTCATTAGTCTGGCCGGAGGGCTAGCCTCAGCATTGCTGATGATTGCCGCCTGGCGCTGCGTGCCCGGCATCAGTCTGGTCGGGGTAAGCCTGCTTGGAGCGTTGGCGCATATGACAGCACAGTTCATCACCGTTGAGACCTTGTTCATTCATCAGCCTGCTTTGTACTATGCATTGCCGCCGCTTTTGCTGCTCTCCTGTATCACCGGCTGGATAAACGGGGCCCTGGCAGGTTATATTGCCGGCAAGTTACATGATGATCCTTTCCGATAAAGCCAAAGACCGCCGTCGACTCGGCATTTCCCTGATCGCTTCGATTGCGGCGCATGCGCTGCTGACGGTGCTGATTGTGATGGTTCATACGGATCAGCCGCTGCCCAGGAAGAAGGCACCGCAGATCATGGATGTGGTGTTGCTGGACAAGAAACAGCCGAACACAGTCAAGCCGCCCAAGGATGCCAGAACGATGTCAAATCGCAGTGCCGTCGGCGGCAGCAGCAAGGCGCATGACAAAATTACCCGTACCGCCCGAGCGCCGATTGTCGGACAGCAACAACAGAAGCCTCAGCGCCCGACTCCGCCGGCACAGCCGAAAACTCCACCACCTTCGCCATCACCGCAGAAACGAACGCGTACACTTGCCAAGCGAGGCCCGTCGCCCGACGACAGCAGGCGTCCGAAACCGCCGAAGAAACATAGTCCGAAGGCCGTCCAGACGCCGCCGCGTATCCCGCTGTCGAATCTGATGCCGTCAACCATGGCGTTGGCGCAGCTGTCGCGTGATTTTCAGCGCGAGAAGCGCATGAAGCAGATGTTGTCGCGCGAGGCGGACATTCCGATCAATACCCGCGAGGCGAAATATGCGCCATATGCGCAGTCGCTGGTGCGTGCGCTTGAGGAGCAATGGCGGCCCGGCAAGGCCAATTACGAGCAGTTTCCCGAAGAGGCCCGGCAATCGCTGATGAAGATCACCATCGAACATAACGGCGAGCTCGGCGGCGTCGAGATCCTGCGCCCCAGCCCGATTCCGCAGATCAATGAGAGCGCCGTACAGGCGATCCATGCAGCAGCTCCATTCCGCCCGCTGCCGTCATCATGGGGGCTTGATCGGGTCAGTTTCTACCTGACCTTTGAGGTGGTCGAGGATCGTTTTGTCTTCCGCACGATGTAGCGCCCTGTTGGCCTGGTACAGCGATCATGGCCGTGATCTTCCATGGCGACATACGGTTGATCCCTACCCTATCTGGATATCGGAAATCATGTTGCAGCAGACACAGGTCAAAACCGTTTTACCTCGCTATCAGGGCTGGTTTGACCGTTTCCCATCCATTAAATCTCTTGCCGATGCACCACTGGATGATGTGTTAAAGGCATGGGAGGGACTTGGCTATTATCGCCGTGCCCGATTTATCCATAGCGCAGCGCAACAGATCATCACCGAGCACGCGGGTATCTTCCCAAAGGATTTCGATGAAATCCTGCGACTTCCCGGCATCGGACGTTCGACGGCTGGAGCGATTGCATCGTTTTGTTTCGCAGCTTTAGCCCCCGTGCTGGATGGCAATGTGAAGCGGGTGCTTAAGCGTTGGCAGGGCAATCTTCATGCCACAGACAAACAGCTCTGGTTGGCGGCGCAGGAAGCGATTAATGCATCCGGCGATGCAGCAAGCTGGAATCAGGCGATGATGGAGCTGGGAGCTACGATTTGCAGCCCAAAGCGGCCTGATTGCGCTACATGTCCGGTCGAATCTTTCTGCAAGTCGGCCCACGATGTCAAAGCGGGTTCAGAGCGTCGGAAGTCCGTGCCGGTGCATGATGTGCATTGGCGGGTTGATCTGCATGTTTGTCCCAGGCGGGGGATATGGCTGGTACAGCGCCCCGAGAAGGGCATATGGGCAGGTTTGTGGACCCCTCCGATGACCAAGCTGGATGCAGTGCCAGATGCGACACCTACCCATATCCATCTGTTAACACACCGCCGTCTGCATCTGTACGTCGAACGTAGCGATGCGACGCCTGGCGGAGCCGGCCAATGGGTTGCCGATATCGACGATATGGCACTGCCCACTGGCATCCATCGCTTACTGGAAAAGGACGCAATATCCTATCCATTCATACCCTGATCTGAGCCTGTATCAGGCGAATGTGGACCCCTGCAGGGGTGGAAAAACTGGAGGTTAATATGCTGAACATCGAGTCGATCAACCATGTCGGTATACGCATTGCGGACAAAGGGCGTTCTATCACTTTTTATCAGCAGCTTGGGTTTGAGCTGCTCAATGATATCGGCTTTGAGCAGGGGCACCCTGTCATCATGCGCCATCCTTGCGGAGTCGTCATCAACCTTCTTGGGCCTGCCGATGGTGCCGAGGCGCCTAATATCCTGATGGATATACCTGAAAAACATGCCGGTTATACCCATATGGCTCTGACTGTAGGTTCGCTTGAGCAGGCTAAAACAGTCATGAAAAAGAACAGCATTGCGATCACCGGGGCCTTTAGCTTTGGCAATATGTCAGCTATTTTCATTCGAGATCCGGATCGCAATGTGATTGAGTTGGATGCCTATGATGAGACTCAGGTTGAGAACTGAGATGACGACACACAGCACCCGTAAAACCATGACGGCCAGTATGATATGCTTGTTACTCCTACTGCTGATCCCGTGGCCGGCATTTTCGGCCCCTCTGAAAGGTATGGTGGTGGCAGCCCATCCATTGGCTGCCGAGGCCGGAGCGGCAATGCTCAACAAGGGCGGCAATGCCTTCGATGCAGCTGCAGCTACGGCGCTGGCATTGGGTGTGGTTGAGCCTGGCTCGTCCGGCATCGGCGGCGGTGGGTTTTTTCTATTGTATATCGCCAAACAGGATCGTTATGTGATGCTGGATGCGAGGGAAACAGCCCCCCAACTGGCTGGTCACGGCGAGGTTTATCAGGCGCAATCGAGCATTGACGGCCCCCAGACCGCGGGAGTACCGGGGCTGGCTGCCGGCGTGGATCGGCTGGTGAGCCGATATGGAAAGTTGAAACGTGCTGACATCACTGCTCCGTCCTTGCGGCTGGCCAAAGACGGATTTGCCGTCAGCGACAGGCTGGGGGGCATGATCCGCTGGCGTGGCAAGGTGTTCAGCGATGCGGCACGGCGCATCTTCGACCAGTCTCGAGGTGCGATCATCCGCCAGCCCGCGCTGGCTGACACATTGAACCGGTTTGCCAGCAAAGGAGCGGAAGATTTCTATCGTGGCGAAACCGCCGGGCGACTGGTGGCTGATATGCAGCGTGATGGCGGCCTGATCCGTCTGGCTGATCTGGCCAGCTATAAGGTGCGCGAACGCGAGCCGATAGAGTTCGACTATCAAGGCTATCATTTCGTATCGGCGGCGCTTCCCTCATCAGGTGGTATGACCCTGGCGCATATCTTCGGTCAGCTGAAGGGCGACGATCTGAAATCCCTCGCGCCCGTTGATCGGGTGCATTTGCTGATCGAGGCCATGCAGCGCGCCTACCGGGATCGCAACCAGTATCTGGGTGATGCGGATTTCACCCCCATCCCGAAGGATTATCTCGATCCGCTTCGGCTAAAGAAACTGCGCGACTCGATCGATATGCAGCATGCCACGCCGTCAAACAAGCTGACCGGCTTTGCCGAGCCGATCGGTGCGAGTGTGGATACCACACATTTTTCCATCATCGATAAGGATGGGAATATGGTCGCGGCTACATTGTCGATCAATTACGGCTTCGGTTCGGGCTATGTGTCCCCCAGCACCGGAATTTTATTGAATGATGAAATGGATGATTTTGCCACCAAACCGGGTGAGCCGAACGCCTATGGCCTGGTGCAGGGCAAGGCCAATGCCGTGGCACCGGGCAAGCGTATGCTATCGAGCATGACGCCGACCTTCGTGCTCGGCCCAGACCGCACATTGATTGTGGGTACGCCGGGAGGCTCGCGCATCATTTCGATGGTGCTGCTGGCCAGTGTCGGCTTCATGCTCGATGAAACCCCGCCGGACAACTGGGTTAATGCGGCGCGTTTCCATCATCAGTTTCTGCCTGATGTCGTACAGCATGAACAAGGCGCTTTTTCTGCCGAACTCGCCGCTGAGTTGAAAAAGCGCGGCCATGTTCTGAAACAAATGAATCGTCAATACGGCAACATGCAGGCGATTCTTGTTGAAAAGGAGCGTGGCAAGCTGACCGGTATGGTCGATGCGCGTGGCGAGGGTGCTGTAGCGCAACCATGACAACATGGATTGATCTCATGCGCAAACACTGGCTGCCGACCAGTGCCGTCCTGCTTGCTGCAATCACTGCATTGTCGCTTTGGCCGCTGGAGCATCTGCCTCCGGTGCCGGGTGGCGACAAGCTGCATCATGCCATTGCCTATGCCGTGCTTATGTTTCCTGCAGCTCTTCGCAGGCCGCGGCACCTGTGGGCGATCTTTCTCTTTTATCTAGCCTGGAGCGGCTGCATCGAGCTGATTCAACCTTATGTGCAACGCTATGGCGAATGGCTGGATCTTGCCGCCAATACTGCCGGCCTTAGCCTGAGTTGGTTGCTGGTTTCGCTGATTTCAACAAAGCTCAGATGCGGGCCTATCCCTGAAGGGCCAGCCAGGCCCAAATGCTGATGGTGATGGCGGTGGCAAAGCAGCAAAAGGAAAGAAAAGACATGGCACGCACGACATTCATGCGTCCCACTTTCCACGCCCGCCAGGCAAACCAGGCGCAAAATGTGCCCATCGGTACGGACAGCAGAATGAACAGCATCAAAATCATGGCGGCAGGATAGGGCCTGCATCTCTTTTGCCAAGTTGCGCAGGATGATTATCCTCTCCGGATATCAAGTTACCGGAGAGCCGCATGCTCAAATCATTGAAACGATTATGGAACGATGCCATCAGCCAGCCCGAGGCAGGGGCACGGGCGCATTCGCTGGAATTGTGTGTGGCTGCGTTGATGGTCGAGATTATGCGGGTGGACGGCAAGATCGAGGTGGCCGAGCGGCAACAAATTCTGGAGCAGCTGGAGCAGGCTTTTGAACTCAGCGATCAGGCTTCGGAGAACCTTTTGCAGCAGGCCAGCCTGGTCACCGACAAGGCGCTGGATATGCATCAGTTTACCTCGCGTATCGTCAAAGGCTTCAGCACGGATGAGCGGTTGGATATTCTGCAACAGCTTTGGCGGGTGGCCATGGCGGACGGGCGAGTCGATCCGTACGAGGAGCAGTTATTGCGTCGGGTGGCCGATCTTCTCGGCATTCACCATCGCCAGTTCATCGAGGCTAAGCTTGCTGCAACAGACAATTAGCCATAAAAAAAAAGGGGCTGCGAACAGCCCCTTTCCATTTAAACGAGCGCTTGAATCAGACGCATTCGGCGCGGTATGCGCATTCCTGAATACCGCAGGTCGGAATCTGCTGGAAACAAGGAGTATTGCCCTCGCTGGTTTGCAGGATGTGAATGATTTCCGGCTTGGTCTTCTTTGAAACGCCCTTAACGCCCATGTCTTTTGCTCTGGCTAGTAGTGCGGTTTTGGTGATTTTCATTTGTATCTTCCTATGAACCTAAATTTTGTGCGCATATTCACCAATGGCAATTGAATTGCAAGTGTCATGTTGATGACATGCGCGTGGGTGTGCGATGGGGCAATCAGCTTGCTCCCCGAATCGGCGTGGCAGGCCTCCTGTGGAAGCTATCGGGCGAAAGTCATTGGGCGTCTGGTGGCGCTAAAAGGGGCGGGTGATCGTTCTTGCTGCGCAGATAATTCACCGCCCGGAAAACCGCGGATTTGCCGATCAGCCAGCATTCCAGACGATATTTGCCGGGATAGTTCATGAGCATAAGTCCGAAAAGTATGGTTAACAGCCCCTGTCCCGGTGTGAACAGCATGATAAACCCTGCCACAAGTAACACGGCACCAAGAAGATTCTTCAGTATTCGAATCGCTAACTCGGAGGGCCCATCGGGCTTCAGATGCCGGCGATGATGACTGAAATAGTCTTCCGGGATATGTGCAACGATATAGGGCAGCGAGATAATACTGACGAGGAAACTGAGGATGCCGATAGCGAAGATCGGTGCGGAATAGGTGACGGTAAAGTCGAGAATCTGGTCAAACATAGCCGTTACTTCAACCGCTTCAGCGCAACTTGGCAAGCGCTGATGGCCAAGGCTCAGGGTCCGATTTATGGTCAGATGTAGCGCAAGCCGCTATCGTGCTCTTGCGGCGAGGGAAAGCAGGCTTTCCATAGATCGCTCGGGAGAAACACTCATGATATTGCCGAGTATGGCCGTCATTATCGGATTTGCATGCCTGATCTGGGGAGCGGATCGGTTTATTCACGGGGCGGCGGGCCTGGCGCGTAACCTCGGGGTGCCTCCGATTATTATCGGTCTGACGATCATCAGTTTCTGCACCTCGCTGCCGGAGATGCTGGTCTCGGCTTTTGCAGCTCTGGATGGCAATAGCGACATGGGCATCGGCAACGCCCTTGGCTCCAATATCGCTAATATCGGGCTGGTACTCGGATGCACGGCGATGGTGATGCCGCTGGCGGTTCAGTCCATGACGCTACGTCGGGAAATACCGATTTTGTTTTTGGTGATGTTTCTGGCGCTGGCGTTGATGGCCGATGGCGAACTTGGGCGATTGGATGGGGCAATCCTGGTTGCAGGTTTCGTGCTGTTACTTTGGTGGCTGGCGCGTATCGGCATCCGCGAGCGTGCCGACCCACTGGTCGATCCATTTGTCGACGAGGCGGCCGAAGCGATTTCAGAGCAGCTTGACCTTCGTGCATCGGTGATATGGCTTGTGCTGGGCATCACGGTGTTGCTTTTAAGTTCCCGGGCCGTGGTCTGGGGAGCCGTCGAGATCGCTCAGGCCCTTGGCGTAAGCGATCTGGTCATTGGACTGACCATCATAGCCATCGGCACCAGCCTGCCGGAGCTGGTCGCATCTATAGTCGGAGTACTGAAGGGCGAGGCAGATCTTGCAGTCGGCAATGTCATCGGCTCGAACATGTTTAATATCCTTGCTGTATTAAGCATGCCGGCACTGATTCACCCGGACTCATTCGCCAGTCAGGCGCTGTTGCGCGATATTCCCGTCATGTTCGCCTTCACTGTGGCGATGGTCATCTTCGCCTTCGGCTTCAGAGCGTCAGGCGGAATCAGCCGACTGGAAGGCCTTTTATTGACCGGAGGCTATTCGCTCTATCTGTATCTATTGTATTTACAGCTGTAGATAGCTCAAAAAATCAGGCCCTAATGAGATTGACCGCCAGCAGCGCATGGCCGCCCGGGTCGCAGGGCAGCGAAACTTTGACCTGATGGCCGCTGCCGGGGGCAACCTGCATAGGTTGTCCGCGTCTGGCATCCTGCATGGCATTCAGCGTAAAGGTGCGATTTCCTTCCGGGCAGATCAGTTCAATCGAATCGCCGATGGCGAATTTATTCTTCACCACAACCTCGGCCATGCCTGAGCCGGCATCGAAATCGACGATCTCGCCGACAAAGCGCTGGCTTAGAAATTGAGAGCTTCCGGTTTCGTAATTCTGTGATGCCGAGGCGCGTTTGCGGGTATAAAAACCGTCGGTATAGCCTCGGTTGGCCAGAGCATCGAGCTTGGCCAGCAGTGCAGAATCGAACGGCTTTCCGGCTACGGCATCGTCGATGGCCTGACGATAAGCCTGAGCCGTGCGGGCTACATAATAATGCGATTTGGTGCGGCCCTCGATTTTCAGCGAGTCCACACCGATCTCGACAAGTCGTCCGACATGCTCGATGGCGCGCAGGTCCTTCGAGTTCATGATGTAGGTGCCCTGTTTATCCTCGAAGATGGGCATCGCCTCGTCCGGCCGGTTCGGTTCGCTCAGGGTGTACACCTGATCGGCCAGCGGGTGCCGTTCGACGTGACCTGTTTCGGCGAAAGGCTGGGCATTCAAGCCATTGAGGACCTCGGAGGTGATGTTCTGAACCGGAATGACATCGCCGCTGACATCCTCGGCCGCCGCCTTCATGCCGTATTCCCAACGGCAGGCATTGGTGCATGTGCCCTGATTGGCATCGCGATGATTGAAATAGCCGGATAACAGGCAGCGGCCGGAATAGGCGATACACAGCGCCCCGTGTACGAATACCTCGATCTCCATGTCCGGGCACTGCTGTCGGATTTCGGCCACTTCATCCAGGCCCAGCTCGCGCGACAGAATAACCCGGGAAACGCCCACCGACTGCCAGAATTTCACGGCCTGCCAGTTCATCGTATTGGCCTGAACCGAAAGATGAATCGGAACCTCGGGCCAGCGGTCGCGAACCATGGCGATCAGGCCCGGGTCGGCCATGATCAGTGCATCAGGCCCCATATCGATCACCGGTTGCATATGTTCCAGATAACGCTTGAGCTTGTTGTTGTGTGGCAGAAGGTTGCTGGCGACAAAAAACTTTTTGCCCAGTGCATGCGCCTCGTCGATGCCGGTTTTCAGGTTCTCCATCTGAAAATCGTTATTGCGCACGCGCAAGGAATAACGCGGTTGACCGGCATAAACGGCATCGGCGCCGTAGGCAAAGGCATAGCGCATATTGTTCAGCGTGCCGGCAGGAGCCAGCAGTTCGGGTTGAAGGGTCATGATTCCGCCTGTGTTGCTTGTGCAGCTGTTTCGCTCTGGCGCACCAGATCCTTAATCAGCGTCAGATGGAGGCGCAGGTTATAGAGTTCATCGGCATAGGAAAGTGGAACATTGATCTTGCGGATTTCCGACTCAATCCGATCCAGCTCCGCCATGGCATTGAGAGCCGTCGGGGCATCCACGTGCAGGCTCCGGGCGATCTCACCCAGCTCCTTGTACCAGCGATAGATGCGTGAGCGTACCCGCCAGCGATACAAGGGCGGCATAACTTTGAACAGCGGCAGCAGCAGGGCCAGGAATGGCAAGAGCATCACCTTCAGGCGGTCGATCATGGTGGCCGCCCAGAAAGGCAGAAAGCGCTGCAGCAAAGGGGGTCCGGATACATAATAGCGCTTTGCCTCACGGCTCAACGGGCCATCGGCAAAGGCGGGTGTAGGAAACTGACTGGCCTTTTCGAACAGGCCAGTCTTGCTGAATACGGCTGTGGCAGCCTGCATCATCAGATCCTGCAGGGCCGGGTGAAAATCATCCTGGATCATCAGTGTGGCTGTGGTGGCCAGCAAACGGGTATCGGCATTCGGGATGTTACCCTGCAGATCAATCGCGCCTTCAGGCAGGGTGATCGGGGAAAGAAAATGCATGTTGCTGGCATAGCCCGGGGCACGCCGGAAATGCATCAAGCGGATAGCCGGCTCATGCAGCAGACGCTGAACATGGGCGCTTTTTACCGAGGCGACAAAGAATGCCGCATCGGCCTTTCCCTGCAGCAACATTTCCACGGCTCTGGCCGACGTGCTATCGAGCAACGTGGTATTATCGTTCGTGATACCATTGGCATTGAGCAGCTGCACGGCCAGTGCGCGGGTACCGCTGCCGGCCTGACCGATCGCAATACGCTGACCGAGCAACTCGGTCAGTTGCGCCGGATTACTGCGGCTGAAGACCCAGAGTGGTTCGTAATACATGCTGCCCAGTGAATGCATACCCTTATACGGGGGGGTGGCTGATGCCGCCCTGTACAAAGGCGACATCTGCGGTCTTTTGTTGCAGACGACTGATGTTCTCAGCCGAACCGGCCGAGTTCTGTATCTCTACACTGACGCCGCGCCGGGCCAGATAATCGCGTAATTGTTCGGCGTAAGCACTATAGGCGCCGCCGGGCTGGCCGGCAGATAATGTCAGGCTGGATGGCGGGGCCGGATCGACGAACTGGAAAGCGATGATGAAGCCCAACAGGGCAATCAGCAGGGCCGGAAGATAGGTTCTCAGAGCGTGGGCATGCATGCCTATAGTGTAGAAGCCGGTGCAATGGTTGCAAGATGCGGGCGGATCGGGGGCTGGTTGAAGCGGGGGCTAATGCTGCTTTTTGGGAAAATCGAAGTCGACCAGTTCACCGTTGGCGGCGGTCTGTTGCCAGCTGTTGATGGGGAATTTCAACGTCACGATGCCAGCTGTCGGTACATTATCGATGTCAGCGGCCGGGCACAGGCGGTTGGCGAGATCGGTGATGCCCGGGTTATGGGCTAGCAGGGCCAGCGTATCGACCTGCTCCGGGGTGTGTATAATCGCATCGAGCAGGATCGCGGGGCTGGCCAGATACAATTCATCGCGCCAATCGATCTGTTCGGCGGGAAAAGACAGTTGCGCTGCCATCAAACGGGCTGTCTGCATGGCCCGACAGGCTGAACTTGCCATAAAGGCATCGGGTATCAGGCCGCGTGCAAAAGCGTGCTCGGCCATCATGGGGGCATCAGCAAGGCCTCGTCTGTTCAGTTGACGCTCAACATCGCTGGCCTGCAAATCGCTCCAGTCGGATTTGGCATGCCGGATCAGCATCAGTGTTTTCATCGGGTGAGCCTTCACTATGCTTGCGGAAGATTCAAGTTAAGCCGCCATGCCAACAGGCGTATGGCGGTGGTGAGCAGCATGACAGACCAGATAATCGGGCCTCCTGCAACATTCAGTTCACTGAGCGCCAAATAGGTCAGTGCTCCAACGAGGCTTGCCGAGGCATAGATCTCTTTCTTCAGGATGAACGGCACCTCGGCAACCAGCATGGCCCGCAGTACACCGCCGCCGGTGGCAGTGAGCATGGCAATGAACAGGATGCCGATACTGCCGAGCCCGGCCTGATCGCCCACCCAGGCGCCGACCAGCGTGAATACGCCGAGGCCGAGCGCATCAAAGCCGATCAACCAGCTTTCCTGCTCACGGATGGTTCGGCCCCAGAAAAAAGCGGCCATGCCGACAACAACTGCGATGATAAGATAGGTCTGGTCGGCAAAGGCGGCTGGCGGGTGACGGCCGATCAGGGCATCGCGCATCATGCCACCACCCATGGCGGTGACGACAGCCAGCACGACCGCCCCCATCAGATCGAGCTTGTGGGTCAGAGCTCTGAGTGCACCGGTCAGGGCAAAGACAGCCGTGCCAAAGAGATCGAGAAAATGCACGGTGGGCGGCAATGGCGTGGCTGCAATCATGAAAACCTCTCTGGACGGCGCAATGGCGGGCGCGAACCATAGCCGGGAAGCTCCGGCATTGAAGTAGTGCGGGCCTCAGACTGCCTGGCCGGCGACATAACCGGAGGACCAGGCCCACTGGAAATTGAATCCTCCAAGATGACCGGTCACATCCACAACCTCGCCGATAAAATACAGGCCATCAATCTTGTTGGCCTGCATGGTTTTCGAGGACAGGTCGCGGGTATCGACACCGCCGACGGTGACCTCGGCCGTGCGATAACCCTCGCTGGCTGCAGGTTTCAGCTGCAAATGCGTAAGCGATACTGCAATGTGCTGAAGCTGTTTGTTCGATAGTTGTTTCAGCGGCCGGTTCGATAGTTTCAGCGATGTAATCAGATGCTGAACCAGTCGTTTGGGCAGGACTGTCGCCAGAACATTGTCCAGGCGCATATCCCGGTGAGTCTGCTCCTGTTCGGCAAGCCATGCCTCGGTATCAAGGCCCGGTAACAGATTGATGTCCAGAGCATCACCCGGTCGCCAGTAGGAGGATATCTGCAGCACGGCCGGGCCGGAGATGCCGCGATGGGTGAACAGCAGTGCCTCGCGGAACGACTGGCCGCGGCAATGAATGCGCACGTCCAGCGAGATGCCTGCCAAAGCCTGCAGAGCATCTTTTTCCGTACCGGTGAAACGCAGCGGCACAAGTCCGGCAACGGGTTCAACAATGCGCAGACCGAACTGACGGGCGATGTCGATGCCGAAAGCGCTCGCTCCCAGCTTGGGGATGGACAGCCCACCGCTGGCAATGACAAGCGATGCAGCGCTGAATTCGCCGTGGTCGGTGAGCAGTTGGAAATGATCTTTTTTGTCAATTCTCTCGACTGTGGTCTTCAATTGCATACGCACGCTGAACGTCCGGCAGGGCTTAAGCAGTAGTTCCAGAATGTCTTGCGCCGAATGATCACAAAATAACTGACCATGCTCGCGCTCGTGCCAGGCGATACCGTTCGCTTCAACAAGCGCCAGAAAATCAGCTGCGCTGAATCTCGCCAGCGGGCCTTTGCAAAAATGCGGGTTGGCCGAGATAAAGTTTTCGGCGCTGGTGTAATGATTGGTGAAGTTGCAGCGACCACCTCCGGAAATAAGAATCTTTTTACCTGGCTGATCGGCATGGTCGATAAGCAGCACGGAGCGGCCGCCCGCCGCTGCGGTACCGGCGCACATCAGGCCGGCCGCACCCGCTCCGATGATGATCACGTCATAATGCTGCATGCCCCGGATTGTCGCAGCGGATGCAGGTGGCGCAAGGGGCGGGTGTTTCATCCTCTTTTCATGCAGGCAAGTCTAACATGGCGTGTGAATCTGGAGGTTTTATGCAGCGAATTTCTGTCAATCACTGGCTTTTGAACTGCTTCGGCTCTGCCCTGATTATGATGATGGTGGCGCCCTCGGGAGCTGCCGCAACGACGGAAAAAACCGCTGTGGCCACCTTCGCCGGCGGATGTTTTTGGTGCATGGAACATCCATTCGATGCATTGAAGGGCGTGCTTTCAACGACCTCGGGTTATACCGGCGGGGATAAGGCTGATCCGACCTATCATGAGGTGTCGGCCGGCAGTACCGGACATGCCGAATCGGTGCAGGTACTCTACGACCCGGCGTTGGTCAGTTACGAAAAACTGCTTGAAGTGTATTGGCATAATGTCGATCCGACGACGCCCAACCGCCAGTTCTGCGATGTGGGTACGCAATACCGTCCGGCCATCTTTTATCACGATGAACAGCAGAAGGCTTTGGCCGAGGCTTCCCGGGATCGATTGCAGAAAGAGAAAAAATTTGACGGTAATATTGTCGTTGAAATTACACCTGCATCGACCTTCTATGCGGCCGAGGATTATCATCAGGATTATTATCTAAAGAATCCGATCCGCTACAAATTCTATCGATACAACTGCGGTCGCGATCAACGCTTGCGCCAGTTGTGGGGCGAGGTGGAACATGAATAGACGTCAGTTTATCCAGCTATCGGCGCTGGCAGGCATTTCGGCAGCTGTCGCACCGTTCATCAGGTCGGCATGGGCCGATCATACAGGAGGCCGCGGCATGATTGAAAAAATCGAGAAATCGGATGAAGAATGGCGCCAGTTGTTGAGTCCGGAGGCATTCGATGTGTTGCGTCGCGAGGGCACTGAGCGGCCACATAGCAGTCCTTTAAACAAGGTCTATGACGAGGGCACTTATGTCTGTGCCGGATGCGACCTGCCCTTGTTTACCTCGGCGACGAAATTCGACAGCGGTACCGGATGGCCGAGCTTTTTTGCTCCGATTGAGGGGCATACTGAAACGAAGCGCGACTTCAAGATGATCTTGCCGCGCACCGAATATCACTGCGCTCGCTGCGGTGGTCACCAAGGGCATGTGTTTGAGGATGGCCCGAAGCCGACCGGCCAGCGCTGGTGTAATAATGGCGTGGCGTTGAAGTTCATTCCGGCCTGATCGGTTCTGCAGTTGCCTTGGGGGCAGCTCCGGGTTTAGGGCTTGTTCCTGTTTTTCTTCCGGTTGCGCGGTTTTCTTTGTGCCCGTTTTGTCTTTGCTCTGGCATTTTTTCCGGCCTTGCGTGTCCTTTTTTTGTTCACTTTCTTACGGCTCTGCTTTTTGTTCTGTTTACGGGTTTTCGGCTTGGGCGAGGGTTTGTTGGATGCAACAGGCGTAGTCCGGGGCACTGGCTTTGTCTGAGGTTCCGGGTTGATGGCAGGCATGACAGGTGTTGCCAGCGGTGGCTGGCCGAAGCTCGGCAGACTATAGACCCGGTCAGGGTGGGTCTTGGCGTACAAGGTCAGGGTTGAGCCGTCATTGCTGTAAAACCAGTCGCCTGCTTCCTCGGCGTGAGTCATCACCGGATGGGAAGCGGTCCACGGGTCGTTGGGGATACTGCGGATGAGGCCGGCTCCGACCAGTTCATCAAGCATACCCGATGCAGGGCTGTATTCCTTCTGGATGCTGTAATCACGCAGCGCCTGGAATAGTTCGATTTCGCCGGCCAGTAGTTTCGCCTGATTCAGGTAGGTGTGATAGGACGGTATCGAGGTGGCAGCCAGTGTGCCTATGATGCCGACGCTTATCATTAATTCGATCAGGGTGAAGCCACGATAGTTGCGCATCATAGATATTCCATATGGGCCGGTTTTCGCGGCTCGGCAAGCAGCGAGCGCAGGCCGTAGGCCTCGGGATGCGGGCAGATAATGCGTAAGCCCTTGTCGGCATCGTAAACGATTAGAAAATCACTGTGCGTAACCGGATCCTGGAGTTGCTCGCGCGAGTCCATCATGATCGCCAGATCATCCATATCGGCCGGCGGGTGGCCTAGCTGGCTGGTAAAGTAGGCGGCCTGAAAGGCTGCAAACTCAAGACGGTGCCGGCAGTTGATCAGTTGTGACAATTGAGTGGAGAGAGCGGGTTCGGATGCAGGCCCGCTATCGGGCGAATAGCGCAGAAGGATATAGCCGTTGGTGCCCAGGATCGCGAGCAACACAAGGGCCAGTGCTGAACGCACGACCCGTTTGATACGGCGCTGGCGTTGCAAGGAAAGCTTGCGTTTTTCCCTGTGGGCGTTGGCGCAGTTGCTGCATACGGTGTGTTCTCCGTTCTCCTTGCCGACACAATCCTCGCCGAATGGTTTGCGGCATAGCTGGCAGTAAAAAGTGGCGATTTCTTCGGCGTGATTGGTGCAGTAGATATAGGTTGTGCTGTGGCCGGTCTTGACTGTGAACGGGCGCCGGCGTTGGGCCGCTTCTGTTTGCTTTGCATTACCGTTTGTCTGCTTCATGCCGACCTCGCGCCATTTCCCCACCGTATTTCCCTCTATCAATTATCGGTCGAATGGGCTGCAACTTTAGCCGGAATAAAAACGGCGACCCGGAATGGGGCCGCCGTTTAATGTGAAACAGTTGAACTTAAGAATGCTCTGAAACACTCAGAGCATCTTTACGGAGAATGGATGTGACAAACTTCTTAGAAATTCACCACCAGTGTGATGGCAGTTTCGGTGTCCAGTTTCTTGGTACCAGTCGGCACCTTGCTGTTATGTGTAAGGCTTAAGGAAATTTTACTCGACAGATGAGAGTTCAGCGCCGTCTGCAATGCGGTGACGGATTTGCTGGTCCAGCCCTTGGCGCCGCCCTCGGTACTCAAATCTTCTGTAAGCTTGGATGATTCACTGAACTGCCAGGCGGCATTCGTGGAGGCGCGGGCAATCGCCTCTGAGGTTGATGTTTTGTCGGTCAGCTTGCTTTGACGCAGACCGCCGCCGATCTCAGCCTTCCATTCAAAGGTATCGCTCTTGATCAGTTGCCGACCATAACCGACGGTTTCGCTGGTGCGACGCTTGAATCCGGCAAAGCGGTCGCTTTCGAAGCCGAAGCGGATGAACAGATAATCCCGCTCACTCATCTTCCAGTCTTCCTGCAGGCTGGCCTCATATTTTTCTGCCGTTGTCGCATTATTGGCTGAAGAGTTAACGGCATTACCGGTGATGGTGGTGCGCCATGCCTCACTTTCATAAATACTCTTGGCCTTTGCGTTGACGGTCAGCGTATGCGTGTTGCCTGCAGTCTGTACGGCGCCGAGCTCGATATTGGTTTTCCATGCCTGTTCCTCGCCAGCAGGTGCTTCAGAAGCGAAAACCGGTGCGCTCAGGGCGCAAGTGCAGAGCAGGGTAATGATGAATCGGAACATTGTGAACTCCTTGGTTTGAATTGGTGGGGCATGATAGGAAGGCTTGGACTGAAGGCCAGTGAAAAATATCACTATGACGAGTGCTCCATTGCGCTGGGCGTAATCAATGCCCCTGGACGTGCGCAATTCGATCTATACTTGCAAAGGCGGCGCGTGAGAATAGAGCCTGACCTAAGCAGGAGGTGTTTCATGCATAATGTTTCAAGACGACGGATTTCTCTACTCATGCTTGCTCCTGCGGCAGCGCTGATGTTGTTAATGGCAGCGCCGGCACAGGCTGATGAGGCCGAGCTTTCAGGTTTCGATGCCAATCATGATGGCAAGATCACCATGTCCGAGGTGATGCGCCATATCCGCCCGGCTATCCAGAGTGGCTTTGATGCGATGGATCGCAATCACGACGGTGTATTGTCCAAGGATGATTTTAACGATGTCAGCGAGGGCATGCACAAGTTTCAGCAGTGGCTCGATGAACTGCTCAGGCCGTTTATGTCATCAACCGATCGCGAGGGAAAAACGCAGGAGTTCTAGGGATGCTTTGAAAAAGTCAGGGCTTCCGCGCAGGCCATGGATGGCCTGCCAAAATCAAGCGCGTAAGTGCTGATTTTGTGAGTAAAGGCAAAACCGCGCTTTTGCCTTTACGTACTGAAAAACGACAAGGACGTAGTTTTTCAGACCTTCCTTAGAGCTTCCCTATGACAGGTTGATGCTAATTCCGACTTTGTTTCCGGGC
Organism: uncultured Zetaproteobacteria bacterium; assembly: GCA_964505835.1. Taxonomy (GTDB): domain Bacteria; phylum Pseudomonadota; class Zetaproteobacteria; order Mariprofundales; family Mariprofundaceae; genus JAJRVH01. The sequence continues at coordinate 18,267 of CAZDJY010000001.1, forward strand.
ACCGCTGAATAGCGGCATGGCTCCCGCCACCTCATGGCCGTGAGCTGTGGCTTCGCTCTGGGCGGCGATCAGCTGCTTGGCAGTCAGTTCGGCATACGGCTTGCACTTTCGGCGTTTGCGGCATTGGCATGAGACGCAGGCGGTTAGTTCGTTCTGAAAGCCGTGTTCCTTGCCGCGGCGGATGCACCAGATCAGGCTCATGGGTGGATCGCCCTACGGCCGATGGTTGGCAAGGCAGAGTGATGGATGCTACAGATCCGCCAGGGTGATGGATGCCAGCGCATCCTTGAATTCCGCCTTGCGGCTCAGCCACAGCCGGGCCAGCAGGAATGACACCTGTTTCAGATAAATCAGGATCAGCACCATGGCGATGGCCGATAGCCCCTGCGTCCACAGCATGCCTTCCAGTCCCTTGTCGACCAGCATGGCGTAGGTGAAGAAGTAGATCGACAACGTCAGCGCGATAAATACGCCGATAACCACGGCAATGTTTTCCTGTATCTTTTTTACCCGACTGATCAAATCCTGCGACTTTTCTGACATGGAACACTCCTGATGGCTGGATATTCGCAATGATAAGGGCCGATCCTCCGGCTTGGCAATGAACGGCAGCGTAAGATGTATGAAGAGGCGAGCCTGAACCCGATTTGCTTGCAGCCTGCCCCGCTTGCCGGCTATGAAGCAGCAGACTTCATATGCCGGGTCAGGAAACGGTCGAGTTGATTGGCGAAGGCGGTGCGATCGGCATTGGAAAAGGCGGCCGGCCCTCCGGTGTTAATGCCGCTGCCGCGCAGCTCGTCCATAAAATTACGCATGGTCAGGTACTGCTTCACATTGGCTTCGGAATAGAAGGTGCCGCGCGGATTCAGCGCATGTCCCTGACCCGCGATCACATCGGCGGCGAGCGGGATATCGGCGGTAACGACCAGGTCGCCCGGCTGCATGCGCGCCACGATCTCGGTATCGGCCACATCCGCGCCGGCGGCGACTTCGAGCATATCGATGTGCGGCGATTTCGGAATGTGCAGGCGTGTGTTGGCGACCATCGTCATTTTCAGACTCGTGCGCGCCACTGCGCGAAACAGGATTTCCTTGATCACCTTCGGGCAGGCATCGGCATCGACCCAGATATGCATGGCGGAAGGCTTGCCCGATGGAGGCATGTCGTCAAACTCGGTGATATAACGGTTGCCGGGGGGGGGGCTCACAAAATCAGGCACTGACGCGCATGATTTTGGCAGGCCATCCATGGCCTGCATGGATGCTCTGACTTTTTCAGATCATCCTCAGGGGCGCGCCGGTTCAAGATAGAGATAGGTCAGCCCGAGTGTCGCGCCTGCGCCGCTATTTCGTACCGCAGTCGGTTGCAGCAAGATGCTGCGGTCGCGCTTCTGCAAAGGTGCCGAGCCTCCGGCCTGCACGCCGAGACTGGCGCCTCCGCCGGCGCCCGAATATCTGCCTGCCAGCTGTTGTGTGCCGAAGTGGAAGTGCTCAGCCGCCACGACATAAGCTACACGGCTGCGCCGGTTAATGTTCACATCCAGACCGAAGCCGATGCCGGTCTCGCCCTTGTAATATTCAATCGCATTGCCGCTCTCCGGCTTGAACGTACATGTCACCTCACGGGTCGAATGGATGAGCAGATTGATGCCGGAATCGGGAACGATCTTGCATGTCAGCATGCCCACCTTGGGCGGCGGGGCACTGATCGGATCGGCATGCGGGATACAGCCCGTACTCAGCAGCAGGATGCACAGAGTCGCGATGACCGGATACCGCATGTTTACCTCCTTGTGTTCATCATCAGCATAGACCATCTCGCAGCGCTACGTATACCGTTTGAGTAAGGTCGCTTCGGGCAGGCTGCTTCTGACAGAGTTTGATGTAAGTTCATTCGCCGTTTCCTGACTGACGGGCATGGAGCATCGAATGAGGGCGCGCCTATGGGTATGACATTTTCATGGGTCGGCAGATCGCTGGCGACGGCACTGACCAGACAGAGGCATGTTCACCGGGCCAATCCGCTGTATTCGGAAGCAACGTTGCTGGCATGCCTGCAGCCGGGCGATGTACTGCTGGTCGAAGGGAATAACCGTGTCGGCTCGGTGATCAAGTATCTGACCCAGTCCACCTGGTCACACTCTGCCCTGTATGTCGGCGATTATCTCCAGGGCGGCGATGCCTTTATCGAGGCGGATATTGTCGAGGGGGTACGCAGCGTTGGTTTCGGCGAGTTTGTCGGCATGCATACACGCATCTGCCGACCTATCGGCCTGTCGCAGGCGGATGCGCGCAAGGTCTGTGAATTCGCCATCAACCGCCTCGGCAGCCAGTATGATTTACGCAATGTGGTGGATCTGGCACGCTATTTTCTTCCCGGCATTCCCATTCCCGCCCGCTTCAGGCGTCAGTTTCTGGCTATCGGCAGCGGCGATCCGACGCGTGCCATCTGCTCAACCCTGATCGCTCAGGCATTTCAGCTGATCCATTATCCGATTCTTCCTTCTGTCAGTGTTCAGGACAGGGGCAATCCGGACTGTCCGGGCTGCGTGGAAGAGGTGTACAAGGTTCGGCATCACAGCCTGTTCACGCCGCGCGACTTCGATGTGTCGCCATACTTTCGTATCGTTAAAGCGCTGGATTCAGGGGATTTCGATTATAAATCTCTACAGTGGAAAGATGACGCGGCCTGAATGAGTGAAAGCCAAAAAAATACGAATCAAAGTTTGCTCTATGTGTAATCAACCCAGCATGATTATGAAGATATACTGTTATGGTATGATTGTACCAATAGACCTCTCCACGCCCCATCAATAAAAAAGGCTGCTATCACAATGGATAACAGCCTTATTGGTTAAATGAGGAGAATAAACCCTATCTCATAAGTTTACACATTAGATATCCTATCCACATTTACTGTCGCCACACTCCAAACAAGTATTGCAGTTATCCAGCCGAATCACAGCCATCGCGCCGCATTTGTCGCACAGGTTTCCTTTGGCGACGGCATCGGCACCTAATTTCTCCGTGGCTTCCAGACGCTTGGCCTCCAGTTCCGGCGTGGACAGTTGGCCTTCCATCATGCCGATGGCTACCAGATGCTGCTGAATCACCTCGCCGATCTCGGCCACGATGGATGGCATATATTTGCCGCCGCGCTTGTAGTAGCCGCCACGCGGATCAAATACAGCCTTCAACTCTTCAACCAGGAAAGTGACATCGCCGCCCTTACGGAAAATGGCCGAAGTGATGCGGGTCAGCGCCACAATCCACATAAAATGCTCCATATTCTTGGAGTTGATGAAGATTTCAAACGGACGGCGGTGCGCATCCAGGGAGCCGGCATTGACGACCACATCATTGATGGTGATGTACATGGCATGCTCGGAATTCGGCGTCTTGATCTTGTAGGTCGTGCCTTCAAGAACGTCATCGCGCTCCAGCAGCGGCGCAATGGCGGTGATATTGTTTGCCTGCTCCTGCTCGCTCTCGGGTTTGACGACCTCAAAGCCGGTGATTTTGTGCTCAATCTTCGTTGCCATATTCATTCTCCTGCGGTTTCGCTGTGCATCCATGTGAGTCTGTTCGTTTCGGCCTTGGCAGTGATGCGGCTGTCGTCCGTATTCTTGGCCAGATTATCGCTCAGGCCTGTCGAAGCCTGTTGCGGATTGCCTTCAATGTAGTCGCGAAACATCTGTTCCAGATGCGCCCACGACTGTTTTTCCTGTATATCCCCTTGCTTTTGCATTTCCCCTCCTATCTCGCCGCCAGCAATCGCTGCATCTGCATGCGAATGTTGCGCCGGGAGATTGCTTGCCCGGGCATCAAATGGTGCAGCGCCAATTCGCCTCTGTGCGAGGCCACCGGGCGCTGCTTCCGGTGCGTGCGGGCGGCATGTTCTGCCGGGCGGGCTGCCGCATGTGGCAGGGCCGCCATGACCCACAGATTGATCGGCGGGAAACGCAGTTCCGGCCAGTCAATGTTTGCCGCAGGGGACGCAGAAGAAAAACCTTGATCCGGGTTGTTCATGCATGCCCTCCTGTTGCTCAACTCCTGCGACACAGCCCCTGTCGCCACGAAGGAATAAAAAAAGCTTTAATCCTTCGCATCCTTCGCGGTAAAATCGTTAAGGATGCGCTGAAAAAGTCAGAGCATCCGTGCAGGCCATGGATGGCCTGCCAAAATCAAGCGCGTAAGTGCCTGATTTTGTGAGCAAAGGCAAAACCGCGCTTTTGCCTTTGCGTACTAAAAAACTACAAGGGCGTAGTTTTTTAGACCTTCCTTAAAACTTACCGTAATACCCTTCCTTCAGAGCATCGAACAGGTTGGCCGCGGTATGCATTTCGCCATCGTACTCGACCTCTTCGTTGCCTTTCAGTTCCATTGTGCTGCCATCCTCGAGCTTGAAGCGGTAGGTCGTATTGGCCAGATCCTCTTCCTTAACCAGTACGCCCTGGAATGCCTCGGGATTGAAGCGGAAAGTGGTACAACCCTTCAGGCCCTGCTCGTAGGCATAAAGATAGATGTCCTTGAAATCCTCGTACGGGAAATCGGTTGGCACGTTGGCGGTCTTGGAGATGGACGAATCCACCCAGCGCTGGGCCGCAGCCTGGATATCGACATGCTGCTTCGGCGTCACCTCGTCGGCGCTGATAAAATACTCCGGCAGCTTGATCGCATCGTCCTCGGCGAACGGCATCGCATCCGGGTTAATCAGCTCACGGTAGGCCAGCAGTTCGAAGGAGAACACGTCCACCTTCTCCTTGCTCTTCTTGCCCTCGCGGATGACGTTGCGGGCATAATGATGCGCAAAGCTCGGCTCGATGCCGTTGGAAGCATTGTTCGCCAGACTTAATGAAATGGTGCCGGTCGGGGCGATGGAGGAATGATGTGTGAAGCGGCAGCCCTTCTCGATCAGCGCATTGAGCAGTGCAGCATCTTCCGGTTTGCCGGTCTCGGCGAACTTTTTCATGTAGCGCGAATATTTGCCCCACAGCACACGTCCGCTGACCTTGTCGCCGAGGCTGATGCCATCAGCGGCCAGTTCCGGACGCTTGGCCAGCATCTCGGCGGTGACTTCATATTCCTTGTCCAACGCCGGCGCGACACCCTTCTCCTCGCCCAGTTCCAGGCCGACCTTGAAGCCGGTGCGCGCCATCTCGTAGGCGATCTGCTCGGTGAATTCGAGTGATTCCGGCGAGCCGTAGGGCGTGCGCAGCATGGTCAGGGCGCTGCCGAGGCCGAGGAAACCCATGCCATGGCGGCGTTTGCTCATGATCTCGTCGCGTTGTTTGCCCAGCGGCAGGCCATTGATCTCGACGACATTATCAAGCATGCGGGTGAACACGGACACCACCTCGCGATAGGCATCCCAGTCGAACCATACGTCTTTGGTGAACGGATCGCGTACAAACTTGGTCAGGTTGACACTTCCCAGCAGGCAGGCGCCGTAGGGCGGCAGCGGTTGTTCGCCGCAAGGATTCGTGGCGCGTACATTCTCGCAGAACCAGTTATTGTTCATGTCGTTGACTTCATCAATCAGGATGAAGCCCGGCTCGGCGTAATCGTAGGTCGAGGCCATGATGACATCCCATAGCCGGCGCGCCTTCATGGTCTTGTAGACGCGGCAGGCGGTCAGACCGCGATCATCGTGAATTGAGCCCTTGGGCGGGTTAGCGACATGTTTGAAGACGATGCGGGTATCCTCGTCGTCCATCTCCGTCTGACTGGCCGGAAAGACCAGATCCCAGTCGCTATCGTGCTTGACCGCTTCCATGAAATCGCGGGTGATCAGGCAGGATAGATTGAACTGGCGCAGACGCCCGTCCTCGCGCTTGGCACGGATGAAATCGATAATGTCCGGATGCGAGATGTCGAAGGTGCCCATCTGTGCGCCGCGGCGGCCGCCAGCGCTGGACACGGTGAAGCACATCTTGTCGTAGATATCCATGAACGACAGCGGCCCGGAGGTGTAGGCGCCGGCGCCGGATACATAAGCACCCTTCGGACGCAGGGTGGAGAACTCGTAGCCGATGCCGCAGCCCGCCTTCAGAGTCAGGCCTGCCTCGTGCACCATGGACAGGATGCCGTCCATCGAATCGGGGATGGTGCCGGAGACGGTACAGTTGATCGTCGAGGTAGCCGGCTTGTGCGCTTCGGCTCCGGCATTGGACATGATGCGACCGGCCGGGATGGCGCCGTTGGCCAGCGCCCAGACGAAGCGATTATGCCAGAACTCGCGCTTTTCCTCATCCTCGACCGCTGCCAATGCGGTAGCGACACGGTCGTAGGTGGCCTGAATGTCGGCATCGACGCTATGGCCGAACTTGTCCTTCAGACGATATTTCTTGTCCCAGATATCCAGAGATGCTTCCTGGAATGGAATATCGGCGACACTGGTGTGTGCGGTATCCGGCTGTTCGTTGATGGCAGCGACGTTCGTGGCCTGTGTGGTTGCGCTCATGCGGCTTCCTCCCCCAATGCGATGCTTCGCTATCCGGCGTGGCTTTTAAATAAGATGGTGAATCGGTAACCCTATTTAATTTAACAGCCAGCTTGTATGGCAAGAGCATGTTGAATGGCGCATGCCCGCTGCCGGAAGCGATGTCTCAGGCGCCAGTGTAGACACTATATCTTGGGTGTCAAGCAATCCGAGGCCACCAATAGTGGTGTTTTTCACATGCACAATCCATACACTGTTTATCCACAAGCTGTCCACCGGTTATGCAATGTTGCGGTAGTCTGATACCCCCTGGAAAGACCCCAATGACAGCGTGCTTATTGGAGAGTGGCCTGCCTCCTGATACGATGCGCGACCCATGAGTCATTCAAACAGCGAACCCACGACCCCGAAACAGGAGGATGGCGGCAACGTCACCCATTTCGGCTATCAGAATGTCAGCGGCAGCGAGAAGGTGCAGCGCGTGATGGGGGTGTTCTCATCCGTGGCCAGTCAGTATGATGTGATGAACGATCTGATGAGCGGCGGCATGCACAGGTTGTGGAAGCGCACGATGTTTGCCCGCGCCGCTATCGGAGCGGGAAGTCGGGTACTCGATGTGGCGGCTGGTTCCGGCGATGTGGCTATCGGTCTGGCCAGGAAGATGGGGCCGTCCGGACGCGTCGTGCTGACGGATCTGAATGGCCCGATGCTGGCCGAGGGAGCGCGGCGTGTGATTGACGCGGGACTGTTGCCCGGTCGTGCTGACTGTATTCAGTCCGACGGTACGCGCCTGGCCTTCGCCGACAACAGCTTCGATTGCGTTACCATTGCCTTCGGTATTCGTAATTTTCTTGATATCGAGGCAGGACTGGCCGAGTTTTACCGCGTACTCAAGCCCGGCGGCCAGTTCATGTGCCTGGAGTTTTCTCGTCCGGTCTTGCCGGGACTGGATGTGATTTACGATGCCTATTCATTTAATATCATCCCGCTGCTCGGTGAGAAGGTGACCGGCGATCGCGACTCCTATCAGTATCTGGTCGAGTCGATCCGCCGTTTCCCCGATCAGCAGCGCTTCGCCAAACTGATTTGCGGTGCCGGCTTCGATCTGGTGAAGCACGAGAACATGACCGGAGGCATCGTCGCTCTGCATCGGGGATACAAGGTATGATGGCTCACAGTGTTTTGCGTCCGGGCGCGAGGGTCGTGGTTTGAGTATCTTCTTTATGCCGCTCAGGTTGATTCCGGTGCCGGTACAATGCGTGGTCATGACCACTGTGCTGGAGCTGGTGTTCGCCCGCGATGAAAACCTGAAACCGTTCATTGCCGATCTGGAAGGCAGGGTGTTCCGTATCCATGTGCGTGATACCGGCGCAGTGATGTTTCTCGGCTTTACGCGCGGCAAGCCCTGGGTGCATGCATCGCACGATGGCGAGGCCGACGTGCGCATGAATGCGACGACGGCTGGCTTTGCGCGCATGTGCTTCGGTCATGAGGATCCGGATGATCTGGTGTTTCAGCAGGTGCTACAGTTGTCCGGTGATTCGGATGCGATGCTGCGTTTTAAGAAGTTATTTGCCGCTGCCGATCTGGATTGGGAGCGAGAGCTGCGTGCCTCATTTGGCGATTTCTTCGGCACGCGCGTGGCCAGGGCCGCGCATCTTCTGGTCGAGACCGAACAGAAGATGGCCGCAAGTTCGCGCAAGATGGTTCAGGAAGGGCTAAGTGGCATGGATCTGCCGGACGGCGAACGCCTGCAGAACTGGCAGGCCGGTGTGGAACAGTTGTCGCACAAGATCAGCCGCATCAAGGGCCGTGTCACACGGCTGGAACACAAGCTCGAAAAACGGACCGGGGATTAGAACTCCACAATGACGATGCCGGCCAGCTGGAGTCGCAATCTGCGCTTGTTGCGCATTGCGCATATCCTTGCCACACACGGTATGGCGGCGCTTGCAGTGCGCATGAGGCTGTTCGGTTATCCCTATGTCTGGATGGTGCAGTTGTTACGCGGCGACGATCTGCCCAAGGATCTCGGCGCCCAGATTCGTTTGGCCCTGGAGAAGCTCGGTCCGACCTTCATTAAATTCGGGCAGATGTTGTCCACGCGTGTCGATCTGTTGCCGCTGGACGTGGCCATGGAGCTGAAAAAGCTGCAGGATCATGTGCCGGCCGAACCTTTTGCGCGTGTGCAGCGGGTGGTGGAGGCGGCTTTCAAGCAGTCGCTCATCGGCCCGGACGGCCTGTTCCGAAGCTTTGACGAAACGCCGGTGGCAGCGGCCTCGATCGCCCAGGTGCATTTCGCTGTCCTCAATGACGGGCGTCAGGTGGCGGTCAAGGTTCGTCGTGATCATATCAAGCGCACCATCGAGGCCGATCTCGCTATTCTGAAGCTGCTGGCCGGGTTATTCGATCGCTACCTGCCCGAATACCGGCGGCTGAAAGCCCCGGCCGTGGTCGAGGAGTTTGCCGGCACCATACGCGGTGAGCTGAATCTCAGAGCCGAGGCCGCGCATGCCAGCCGCTTTGCCGAGAACTTTACCGATGTCGAGGGCGTTCGGGTTCCCAATGTGTTGTGGGATTATACGCATACCGAGGTTTTGACCACCGAGCGTATCTCCGGCCTGCCGATCGACGAGAAGGCGGAGTTGCAGGCTGCCGGGCACGATTGCCTGAGTCTGTGCGAGCGGGCGGCCACGCTGTTTTTCCATATGGTCTTTGTGGACGGCTATTTCCACGCCGATATGCATCCGGGCAATATCTTTGTGGCAGCTAACGGCGATATTGTGCTGGTCGATTTTGGCATTGTCGGTCGTCTGGATATGAAATCGCGCCGTTATCTGGCTGACATGATGCTGGCTTTTCTGCAGGAGAATTATGAGCGCGCTGCCGAGGTGCATGTTGAGGCCGGTTACGTGCCGCCCGATACCGACATTTCGGCCTTTCAGGATGCGCTGCGCGAAATTGCTATGCCGATCTTCAATCGCCCGCTCGGGGAGATTTCCGTGGCCGAGCTGTTGTTCTGTATGTTCGCGGTAACCGAACGTTTTCAGATGGAGACCCAGCCGCAACTGCTGCTATTGCAGAAAACCATGGTCGTGATTGAAGGTGTGGCCCGGGAACTTTCCGATCAGGCCAACATCTGGATGCTGGCCCGCCCATTGGTGAGTGAGTGGACGGCCCGGCATATGGGGCCGATCGGTCGCGTCGAGGCGGTCGGGGAAGAAGTACACGGCCAGTTGCGGCGATGGATGGCCTTGCCTGAGCGCATCGAATCGGTACTCGGCGATATCGAGAATGGCCGTGTATCTATGTCGCCCGAATCTATCGGGATGGCTCCGGTATTTGGCGGATTGTTGCTTTCCGCTGCCGCAGCGGCGCTTGCCTGGGCCTTGACTGCGGGGGGCTCCTCCATTTGGAGCATCAGCGGAGCCGCGGCGGGCATGGGTCTGGGGTTATCGATGCTGCTGGCGCGCCGCTAGACACAGGCTCGTGCTGCGGCTTGGTTGCGACTGCACTTTAGGTTAGTGTGCGCCGCCTTTTTGAGTTTGTAGCACAGTAGAATATTCATCCCAATGTATGCATACCCTATTATATTCAAGCGGCGGGAGTAGCGAGGAATCGATGAGCAGAGATTTTGTTTTCACATCCGAGTCTGTATCTGAAGGGCACCCTGACAAGGTCGCCGATCGCATCTCCGATGGCGTGCTGGACGCGATTCTGGAGCAGGATAAGTACGGTCGTGTGGCTTGTGAGACGATGGTGACAACGGGCATGGCCCTGATCGCAGGTGAGATTACGACCTCAGCCGTGCTCGATTATCAGGACATAGTGCGCAGCGCGATTAAGGAAATCGGATATAATTCATCGGCCATGGGCTTCGACTGGAAATCCTGTGCGGTTCTCGTTTCGCTGGATAAGCAGTCCGTGGATATTGCCCAGGGTGTGAACGAGGGTGAGGGTATTGATCTGGATCAGGGTGCCGGTGATCAGGGCTTGATGTTCGGCTATGCTTCGAATGAAACCGATGTGTTGATGCCGACCCCGATTCATTTGTCGCATCAGTTGGTTGAAAAACAGGCCGCCGTGCGTAAATCCGGCGCGCTCAATTTCCTGCGACCCGATGCGAAATCGCAGGTGACCGTGCGTTACGAAAAAGGCAAGCCTGTGGCCATTGATGCGGTGGTGTTGTCGACTCAGCACAATCCGGATGTTGAGCATCAGGCCCTGATCGATGCGGTTATGGATGAGGTGATCAAGCCGATTCTTGATCCGACGGGCCTGTTGCATGCCGAGACTGAATATCACATTAATCCGACCGGTCGTTTTGTGATCGGTGGGCCGGTGGGTGATTGCGGCGTTACCGGGCGCAAGATTATCGTCGACACCTACGGCGGCTTTGGTCATCACGGCGGCGGCGCGTTTTCGGGCAAAGATCCGACGAAGGTGGACCGTTCAGCCTGTTATATGATGCGTTACGTCGCCAAGAATATCGTGGCGGCCGGTCTGGCCGAACGTTGCGAAGTGCAGGTGGCCTACGCGATTGGTGTGGCGCGCCCATTGTCGGTGATGGTTAACACCTTTGGCACGGGCAAGGTGGATGAAGCGAAGTTGGCCGATGCGGTTCGCGAGGTCTTCGATTTGCGTCCCAAGGGCATTGTGCAGCAGTTGGATCTGTTGCGTCCGATTTACACTAAAACTTCAGCCTACGGCCACTTTGGCCGCGAACTTCCTGAATTCACCTGGGAGCGCACTGACAAGGCTGAGGCGCTGAAGGCCGCTCTGAGCTGAATCTGACTTAAGCTGATTTTTTTCTGCCGAGGGGCGCTGCAACCGAAAGGTCAGGCTCGGCACCTATACCTGTTTCAACGGCGCCCGTTTATTGTGTATGCATTGCACATGGAATAAACGGAGGTTGAAATGAGTGCTGTAGAACAATCCAATAATGAATCCATCGTTGCCGATATGTCGCTGGCCGACTGGGGGCGCAAGGAACTGCGTATCGCGGAGACGGAGATGCCTGGCCTGATGGCAATTCGCAAGAAGTATGCTGATGAGCAGCCGCTCAAGGGCGCGCGTATCGCAGGTTCCCTACATATGACCATCCAGACTGGCGTTTTGATTGAAACGCTGACTGCGCTGGGGGCGGAGGTGCGTTGGGCCTCCTGCAATATCTTTTCCACACAGGATCACGCCGCTGCGGCTATTGCTGCCGAGGACGTGCCGGTGTTCGCATTCAAGGGCGAGAGCCTGGATGAGTACTGGGAGTTTTCTCACCGCATCATGGAGTGGCACGATGGCGGCACGCCGAACATGATTCTTGATGATGGCGGCGATGCGACATTGCTGGTGATTCTGGGATCTAAGGCGGAGCAGGATTTGTCCGTGCTCGACAATCCGACCAGTGAGGAAGAAGTGGCACTGTTTAATGCTATTCGCAACAAGCTGGCCGAAAACCCGACCTGGTATTCCGAACGTAAGGCTGCAATCAAGGGTGTGACCGAAGAAACGACCACGGGTGTGCATCGTTTGTATCAGATGCAGGAGAAGGGTGAGTTGCCGTTCCCTGCAATTAATGTGAATGATTCGGTGACCAAGTCCAAGTTTGACAATCTCTACGGTTGCCGTGAATCCCTGCTCGACGGCATCAAGCGTGCGACCGATGTGATGGTGGCCGGTAAAATCTGCGTGGTGCTCGGCTATGGTGATGTCGGCAAGGGTTGCGCACAGGCATTCAAGGGCATGGGGGCGACCGTATGGGTGACTGAAATCGATCCGATCTGCGCACTGCAGGCTGCGATGGAAGGTTATCGCGTGGTGAATATGGATGAGGCCTGCAAGCTGGGTAATATCTTCGTGACCACGACGGGTAACTATCATGTCATTACGCATGACCATATGGTCGCCATGCCGGATGAGGCGATTGTCTGCAATATCGGTCATTTCGATAACGAGATTGATTGCGCAAGTCTCAAGCAGTACGAATGGGAAAATGTTAAACCGCAGGTCGATCAGATTATCTTCCCGGATGGCAAGCGCATGACGCTGCTGGCTGAAGGCCGTTTGGTAAATCTCGGTTGTGCTACAGGTCATCCGAGCTTTGTGATGTCCAACTCATTTTCCAACCAGACTCTGGCCCAGATCGAGCTGTTCAATCAGACCGGTCAGTACAAGAATGAGGTCTATACCCTGCCCAAGAAGCTGGATGAGGAAGTGGCCCGTCTGCACTTGGCCAAGATTGGCGTGCAGTTGACCGAGCTTTCAAAAGAGCAGGCCGACTATATCGGTGTGCCAGTCGCGGGCCCGTACAAGCCGAACCATTACCGTTATTGATGCGGACGGTATTTCTGTTGATGGCATGTGCTCTGGCAGCCCCGTGCTGGGCTGCCGGAGGCTTGTCCATCGATGCTGGCTTTGATTTAACCGGCGATGGCATCGTCGATGCCGCAGACTGGGCGGTGATGAGCGAGGCGCAGAAGGCGGCCTATGCCTATGCCTCGGTGCGCGGTCTGGGGGAGGACCCGTATGGCTTTGTCGAGGGGCGGGTCAGCCGCGGCGACAGGTATCTTCAGGGCTTGCGTTCGGTGTATGAATAGACCCGACAGCATGTCCTGCATGAATGAAATTTCATGTTGAAAAGAGGGGTCGCTGCTGCTAAAGTGCGGCTCGTTCGATCTGAGGGGGAGGAGCTCTTCGCATTTGAGCAGTGCTCATATGACTGAGTCACCGCATCTTTCCGATGGTTTGCGCAATCAGGTCGGCAGCTCGTATATGGCTTCTGGCTTCATGCTTAAGCAGTTGATTGTCGGGCTTGTGGCTACCTCTGGCTGTGCCCTGTTTGCAGGTCCCATGGCTGGTGTGGCGGTTCTGTTTGGTGTCTTGCTGATGGTTGGCAATGCAGTCTGGCTGGATCGCCGTTTGATTGCCACTCAGGGATTGAATGAAGAGGTGGGCCAGCAGTCCATATATAAGGGCGCGGCACTACGCTTCGCAGGCCTGCTGATGGGCCTGTTGATTGCCGGCGTGGCAGGCTTGCATTTGCTGTTCGTGGCGCTGGGCATGTTTGTAGCACAAGCTGTGTTGTTCTTCGCTGCCTTGCAGCGCTTTGGCACAGACAAAACCTAAGGGAGTCGGAATTGGCGGAGCAGGGACAAAGCGGCGGCATTGCAGAACACTTGCAGTATTGGTCGTACTCGTTCGATGATTCAAATCCTTTTATGCAGATCCATCTCGACACGATGTTGTTGACGTTGGGTATTGCAACCGGCCTTATTCTTTTCGCTCTGTCCGTTCGTTCCAAGCTGGTGGCAGGTGCCCCAACTGGCATCCAGAATTTCATGGAATCGGTGATCGATTTCATTAACCAGACCGTCAAGGATAATTTCCCGGTCCACAATCCGCTGATTGCTCCTCTGGCCATGACAATCTTTGTCTTTATTTTACTGTGTAATACACTTGATATCCTGCCTGCCTATCTGATGCACCATGTGGCTGATATGTTCGGTCTGGAGCACTTCCGGCAGGTGCCAACCAACGATTTAAATCTGCCAGTGGCTATGGCGGTGTCTGTCTTTATCCTTGTGCTTTACTATGAGTTTAAGCTCAAACCTGCGCATTTCCTCAAAGAGCTTCTTTTACAGCCGTTTGCCGCCCTGTTGCTCGATTCGAAGAATCCGGTCGTCAAGCTATTGGGCGTGATTCTTATTCCGCTTAACCTGACCTTGAAGCTGGTTGAAGAGCTGGCCAAGCCGCTCTCGCTTTCCTTCCGTCTTTTCGGCAACATGTTTGCCGGCGAGGTCATCTTCCTGCTCATCGCATCACTGCTGCTGGCCAGCAATCTGGAGAGTATGATGAGTGCCGGCGGAGTGATTTCACAGCTGATGGGTCTGGCTGTGGGCGTGGGCTGGTCACTGTTCCACATGTTCATTGGCTTACTGCAAGCCTTTATTTTCATGATTCTTTCGGTGGTGTACTTGTCCATTGCGCACCAACCGGCTGAGCATTAATAACTAACTACACTGGATAGGAGTACAACATGGATGCAACAACGATCATTACAGCAGCATCGGCCATTTCGGTCGGCGTAATTCTGGCCGCTGCAGGCCTGGGTTCGGCGATTGGTTGGGGTCTGATCTGTTCCAAGACGCTGGAAGGCATTGCACGTCAGCCTGAGATGCGCCCACAATTGATGTTCAATATGTTCATCTTCGCTGGTCTGATGGAGTCTTTCCCGTTCATCATCATGGCTTTCGCACTGTGGTTCCTGTTCGCTAACCCATTCCTTGGCTAAGGAACAACCGGTAAGCGAATCTAACGAAAGCGAGGGGGTCTCATGAGTATTGACCTGACATTTATTGCCCAGATTATCGTCTTCATCCTGATGGTGACGGTGTTGTGGAAGCTTCTTTATGGCCCGTTGAACGATGCCATGGAGGCGCGCACAGCTAAAATCGCCGAAGGACTTGCGGCAGCGGAAGCTGGCGTCGAGGCCAAGGAAAAGGCAGCGGCTGAAATTGATGCCCAGCTGGAAGAGGCTCGTGCCAAAGCGCATGAAATCGTCTCCTCTGCTGAGCGCAGGGCAGCCGAAATCAACGAGGAAGCGATCACCAAGGCGCGCGTCGAGGCTGAACAGATTCTTGACAGTGCCCGTGAAGAAATTGGTGCAGAGGCACAGCGGGCACGTCAGTCGCTGCGTCAGGAAGTGGCCGATATCGCCATGCAGGCGGCCGAGCGTGTGGTTGATGCTGAACTGGATGCCAAGCGTCACAGCAAGTTAATTGAAGGTATTGTCGAGCAGGGATTCGGCGCAGCATGAGCACGCGTTTTATTTCTCGCCGCTACGCCAAAGCTTTATTTGAGCTGATTGAAGAGGGCGCCAAGCTGCAGGATGGTCTGCATACGCTGGCTGCTGTTGCGGCTCAGGCTGATGTAGCCAGTGTGCTTCTGATCCCAACTGTGCCAGCAGCCAATAAAGCTGCGATTCTGACCAAGGCGGCAGGCAAACTGCCTAAGGAGTTGGTTAGCCTGGCGACTATGTTATGTCAGCGCGGCAAGGCATCACTGCTACCTGAGATTGCCGAGCTCGTGGACGAGCTGATTCTGCAAAGTCAGAGCGAAATCGTTGCTGATGTTACCTCAGCAACCAAGCTGGATGCTGCAACACAGAAAAAGATTGCCGACGCATTGTCAAAATCCGTGGGTCGCGATGTGCGACTGCAGATTACGCAAGACAAGGGCCTGATCGGAGGTCTGGTTGTTCAGATGGGTGATCGCCAGATTGATTGCTCGGTGCGCAATCGACTGCATGGCCTGCGCAAGGCGATTGCGGGTTAACGATACAGAAAAGTAATAACGTTTCACGCGGCCTGGTCGCGTCAAATAACAGAGGTTGGATATGAAACTGGATACAGCTGAAATCAGTTCAATTATTAAAGAACAGATCAAGGGGTTTGAGTCTGCTGCGGCAGATGCCAACGTGGGCAGCATTGTTTCAGTCGCTGACGGCGTGGCCTTGCTGCACGGCCTGTCCGGGGCGATGGCTGGCGAGCTGCTGGACTTTCCAGGCGACACCCGTGGCATCGTTCTGAATCTGGAAGAGGACTGCGTTGGTGCGGTGATCTTCGGTGAATATAAACACCTTAAAGAAGGCGATGAAGTCAAATGTACAGGCAAGATCTTTGAGGTACCAGTTGGCCCTGAGCTGAAGGGTCGTGTGGTGAATCCACTGGGTGAACCGATCGACGGCAAGGGTCCGGTCAATGCCAAGGAATCCGATATGGTTGAGAAGGTTGCCCCGGGCGTGATCTGGCGCCAGAGCGTGGATCAGCCTCTGCCGACCGGTATCAAGTCTATTGATTCCATGATTCCGATTGGCCGCGGCCAGCGCGAGCTGATCATTGGCGATCGCCAGACCGGCAAGACTGCCATTGCTCTGGATACCATTATTAACCAGAAAGATAGTGGCGTAACCTGTATCTACGTAGCTGTCGGCCAGAAAGCCTCCAGTGTAGCAACCGTAGTTCGCACCCTGAAAGAGCACGGCGCTCTGGATCATACCATTATCGTATCTGCAAGCGCTTCTGAATCGGCTGCACTTCAGTATCTGGCACCGTATTCCGGTTGCACGATGGGCGAATATTTCCGCGATCGCGGCGAAGATGCGCTGATCGTGTATGATGATCTGACCAAGCAGGCTTGGGCTTATCGTCAGGTTTCCCTGATTCTGCGACGCCCTCCGGGACGTGAAGCGTATCCGGGTGATGTTTTCTATCTGCATTCACGTCTTCTTGAACGTGCTTCGCGCGTCAACGAGGAATGGGTGAAGGAATTTACCAAGGGCAAGGTTGAAGGTCAGACCGGTTCGCTGACGGCTCTGCCGATCATCGAAACTCAGGAAGGCGATGTATCCGCATTCGTGCCGACCAATGTCATCTCCATTACTGATGGTCAGATTTTCCTTGAAACCGGCCTGTTTAACTCTGGCCAGCGTCCGGCAGTCAATGTCGGCCTGTCCGTATCCCGTGTGGGCGGTGCTGCTCAAACCAAGGCCGTGAAGAAGGTCGGCGGCGGTTTGCGTCTTGATCTGGCCCAGTATCGTGAATTGGCGGCATTTGCACAGTTTGCCTCTGATCTTGATCCGGCAACTCGCCAGCAGATTGAACGCGGTAAACGCGGCATGGAAGCATTGAAGCAATCTGAAAATGCACCGCAGAATGTTGCCGAAATGACTGCCATCCTGTTTGCTCTGAACGACGGCGGCCTGGATGATATTGATGCCGAGCGTATTGTTGATTTTGAAAAGGGTTATCTGGCGCACCTGAATTCTTCTGAGTCTGCAATGATGGATTCATTAAACGAATCAGCTGCCCTGAATGATCAGATTACCGAGGGCTTGAAGAAGGCGATTGCCGACTTTAAAGCAACCGGAACCTACTGAGGAGCCTGACGTGGCTACAGCCAAGGAAATACGGGGTCAGATTAAAGCCGTTCAGAACACCGCCAAGATCACCAAGGCGATGGAACTTGTTGCTGCCAGCAAGATGCGCAAGGCGCAGGATAATGTTGCAGCCGGACGTTCCTATGCCGAGGGTATTGAACGTGTCATTGCCAATCTGATGCAGGCACATCCTGAATACAGCCATCCTTTCATCACTCCGCATGAACAGGTCAAGAAGGTCGGCGTTATCGTGATTGCCACTGACAAGGGTCTGTGTGGCGGATTGAATGCCAATGCTTTCAAGAAGGCACTGGGCCTGGTGAAGGACTCACCTGTTGAAGTCGAGGCTTACACCATCGGCCGTCGTGCAGGCGCATTCATGCGCAAGATCGTTCAAGGATTGGAAGCTGCAACCGAGGAAGTCCCGGATGCGGCACAGATTTCCGATGTGCTTGGCGTGGTTGCGGTTGCCATCGAGCACTTTATTGAGTCAAAGGTTGATGAGGTTCATCTGGTATACAGTGAATTCGTCAATACGATGACTCAGACACCAACGCTGGTTCAGCTGTTGCCTTGTCCTCAGAACACCGAAGCAGAGCACCCGGGCTATTGGGATTATTTATATGAGCCGGATAGCAAGCCAGTGCTTGATGGGCTGCTTCGTCGGTATGTTGAATCTATTGTTTTCCAAGGGCTGCTGGAGAATAAAGCGTGTGAGCATTCTGCACGTATGGTTGCCATGAAAAGCGCAACCGATAACGCCAAGGGCATGGTTCAGGATCTTAAGATTACCTATAACAAGGCTCGCCAGGCGGCGATTACACAAGAAATTGCGGAAATTTGCTCCGGTGCAGCAGCGTCTGCATAAAGCATTGATTTGAGATTGGAGAGGTCATTACGATGAGCGGAAGTATTGTACAAATCATTGGTCCAGTTGTTGATATTCGGTTCGATTCAGGCGATTTGCCTAATATCTATAACGCACTGTATATCAAGGAGTCGAATCTGACTCTTGAGGTACAGCAGCATATCGGGGACAACACGGTTCGCGCTGTAGCTCTGGGTTCCACTGATGGTCTGAAGCGTGGTATGTCGGCTGAAGATACCGGTGCTGCAATCAAGGTTCCTGTCGGCGAAGCAACTCTCGGCCGTATCATGAATGTGCTTGGTACAGGCATCGACTTTGAAGGTGAGGAAGTGAAGTCTAAGGATCGCTGGGAGATTCACCGTGCTGCGCCGGCCTTTGATGAACTGGCTCCGGCATCTGAGATTCTCGAGACAGGTATCAAGGTGATCGATCTGATGGCTCCCATTGCCAAGGGTGGCAAGGTTGGCCTGTTCGGCGGTGCCGGTGTGGGCAAGACGGTGAACATGATGGAGCTCATCAATAACATCGCCAAGGCACATGGCGGCTATTCGGTGTTCGCTGGCGTGGGCGAACGTACCCGTGAAGGCAATGACTTCTATTATGAAATGAAAGAATCCAACGTGTTGGACAAGGTTGCTCTTGTTTACGGTCAGATGAACGAGCCTCCAGGAAACCGTCTCCGCGTAGCGCTCACCGGCCTGACCATGGCTGAATATTTCCGTGACGAAGGCCGCGACGTCCTGATCTTTATCGATAATATCTATCGTTACTCGCTCGCCGGTGTGGAGGTATCCGCCCTGCTTGGACGTATGCCGTCTGCTGTGGGTTATCAGCCGACACTGGCTGAAGAAATGGGTAAGCTTCAGGAGCGTATTGCTTCGACCAAGGTCGGTTCGATCACATCTGTTCAGGCTGTCTATGTACCGGCAGATGATCTGACCGATCCGGCGCCTGCTACAACTTTCGCGCATCTGGATTCTACGATCGTGCTGTCCCGTCAGATTGCCGAGCTTGGCATCTACCCTGCCGTTGACCCGCTTGACTCGACCTCTCGTCAGCTGGATCCGAAGGTGATCGGTGTTGAGCACTATGCCGTTGCCCAGGGTGTGCAGCAGGCATTGCAGAAATATAAGGAATTGCAGGATATTATTGCCATTCTGGGTATGGACGAGTTGTCTGATGAAGATAAGTTGCTGGTGACCCGCGCACGGAAAATTCAGCGCTACCTCTCGCAACCTTTCCATGTAGCCGAAGTATTTACCGGTTCTCCGGGCGTGTACGTGAAACGCGATGACACCATTGCTGCTTTCAAGGGCATTCTCAGCGGCGAATATGACCATATGCCGGAGCAGGCATTCTACATGGTCGGCCCGATCTCTGAGGCTGTTGCCAAGGCTGAAAAGATGGCGGCTAAGGGCTAATGGCTGCCACCGTTAAGGTCCTTGTAGCCACTGCCGAGCGTGAGGTTTATCGGGGCGAGGCAGAAATGCTTGTTGCACCGGGTATTGCGGGCGAGCTTGGCATTCTTCCCAAGCATGCCCCTTTGCTGTCGGCCTTAACTTCGGGGGAGCTGCGCATTACGCGAGGCGACGAGGTTGATGAGGTGTTCGTATCGGGTGGTTTTATGGAAGTACAACCGGATATGATCACCGTATTGGCTGACTCAGCCGAGCGCGCCAGTGATTTCGATGAGACACAGGCTGTGGAGGCCGAACGTCAGGCTCGTGAATTGCTTGAGAAACGTGAAGGCGATATCGATCTGGCCATGGCTGAAGCCGAACTGGCGATCATGGCTAGCCGCCTCGAGTGGATTAAAAAGAAAAAGAAACATTGATTGCTTAAGCTAAGCATTAGAGCATGGGGCTGCACATTGTGCGGCCCCTTGTCGTTTGATGTGCCCCATGCTGCTTGCGATGGAGTTGCCCCAGGCAATGCACCCAGGCCATGCAATTTAGGAGATGTCGATGCCCGATCTTTTACATTACCCCGATTTATTAGTCTGCGTGCTGGCTGCCGGGCAAGGTAAACGTATGCGTTCTGCGCTGCCCAAGGTGCTGCACCCGGTATTGGGAAAATCCATGTTATTGCATGTGCTGCATACAGTTGAGGATCTGCAACCCAAGGGCATGGCAGTTGTAACCGGTGATTCATCTGATCTTGTGCGCGAACATATCGGGCAGCCGGCAAATCTTCAGTGGGTGCTACAGGACAAGCAACTTGGAACCGGCCATGCAGTGCGCCAGTGCGAAACCGTTTGTGAAGGTGCAAAGGATATCATGATCGTCTGCGGCGACACCCCACTGTTGACCTGTAAGACATTGGATGCATTGGCTCAGGCTCACAAGAATGGGGGTGCCGAGGTAACCTTTTTGTCGGCAGTTTTGCCGAATCCGTTCGGTTATGGTCGGGTCATGCGCGATGAATCCGGAGAGATCGCTGCGATTGTTGAAGAGCGGGATGCGGATGACAAACAAAAGGCGGTGAATGAGGTCACCAGCGGCATTTACTGCGTCAAACAGAATGTGTTGTTTAAGCTATTGCAACAGGTCGGGAATAATAACGCTCAGGATGAATACTATCTGCCTGATATTGTTCCCCTCGCGCTATCGGCGGGCATGCGCGTGCAGGCCATTCAGATGCATGACGTGAATGAGATCCTCGGCGTAAATGACCGCGTGCAGCTGGCAGCAGCCGAGGCATATATGCAAAAGCGTATTGTAGAGGGCTGGCAGCGTGAGGGCGTTACCATCGAAAAACCGGAGACGGTACGCATTGAGGCTTCCGTGCGCCTGGGAACCGATACGACCATTGGCGCCGGGGCGCAATTGCTTGGCAATACCTGCGTCGGCGATGATTGTATGATCGGGCCATACACTATCCTTGAAGACGCATGGCTGGATGATCATGTCACGATTCGGCCGTTTACGCATATTGAGTCCGGGACGGTGGCATCGCATGCGAAGGTCGGCCCGTACTCCCATTTGCGCCCCGGTGCTCAGCTTGATGAATCCGTGCATGTCGGCAATTTTGTCGAGATCAAAAAATCCGTGGTTGGTAGAGGCAGCAAGGTGAATCATTTGACTTATATCGGTGACGCAGTGATGGGTGAGGACTGTAATATTGGCGCCGGTAGCATTACCTGCAATTATGATGGAGCCAATAAATTCGAAACCGTGATTGGAGATCGGGTGTTTATCGGCTCCGATACCAAGCTTGTGGCACCGGTTAAGGTCGGTAGCGGTTCTACCGTCGGTGCTGGCAGTATTATCACCCGCGATGTGGCCGAAAATGGCCTGACCCTGTCAGCCAGGCCGGATCAAAGGCATGTTCCTAACTGGAAACGGCCTGAAAAAAAGGATAGCTGATGTGCGGTATCGTTGGCGCCATTGCCCGGCGCAATGTGATGCCGCTCCTGCTCGATGGCCTGCAACGACTGGAATACCGGGGTTATGATTCCGCCGGCGTAGCGATCAGGGATGCGGGCGGCGAACTCAAGCGTTTTCGGGCGCTGGGCAAGGTATCGGCCCTCAGGGATCTGGTCGGGAAGTCGCCGGTTAACGGTGAGCTCGGCATCGCTCATACGCGCTGGGCAACGCATGGCGTACCGGCCGAGCGCAATGCACATCCGCAGATGAGCGGTGTACGTGTAGCAGTTGTGCACAACGGTATCATAGAAAATCATAAGGAATTACGCGACCGACTGGCCGGGCTCGGCTACCGGTTTACCTCGGAAACGGATACCGAAGTGATTGCGCATCTGATGGCGCATAAGCTGGAAGCCGGAGCAGACCTGTTTTCGGCTGTTGGTGAGGTCGCCGATGAGTTGGAAGGCGCTTATGCCCTGGCTGCGGCAAGCCCCGAGGATGGTGAGCGTATTGTCGTAACCCGCTCCGGTAGTCCTCTTGTGATCGGCGTAGGCCAGGGTGAGAACTTTATTGCTTCGGATGTTATGGCTCTGCTGCCGGTTACAAAGCATTTTATCTTTCTCGAAGAGGGTGATACGGCCGAGGTGCGACGTGACGGTGTGAACATTTTCGATGCATCGGGCAAAGCGGTTGAGCGCCCTGTAATTGAGTCCGAACTCAAGGATAAGAGTGCAGATAAAGGACCATATGCACACTTTATGCTCAAGGAAATCTACGAGCAGCCCGGGGTCATCTCTGAAACACTTGAGGGGCGCATCCATCATGGGCGCCTGCTGGAGGACAGCTTCGGCCATACGATCAAGGCTTTGCTCGATAAAACCAGGCATGTCCAAATCATTGCCTGCGGTACGAGTTACCACGCCGGCATGGTTGCCCGGTACTGGCTGGAAGAGGCTGGCATGCCTTGCAGTGTTGAGGTGGCCAGCGAGTACCGCTATCGCAAGCCTGTGGTGCCCGAAGGTTCATTACTGCTCACCATTTCCCAGTCCGGCGAAACGGCCGATACTCTGGCAGCACTACGTGGTGCCCGTGTACAGGGCTATGTCGGTAGCCTGACGGTTTGCAATGCACCGGAAAGCTCGCTCGTTCGGGAGTCGGACGCCGCCCTGATGACCCGAGCCGGGGCTGAGATCGGTGTTGCTTCAACAAAGGCTTTTACCACCCAACTGACCGTGTTGCGTCTGTTGATGATTGCTCTGGCCCGGCGCCGGGGTTTGACGGCTGAGCAGGAAAGGGCATGGGTGAACGAGCTGCATGCCCTGCCTCGCCAAGTCGAGGTGGTGCTTGAGCTGGCCGGGGCTATTGCCGATATGGCTGACGGTTTTGCCGACAAGCAGCATGCTCTGTTTCTCGGGCGCGGGGCTTTTTATCCAGTGGCCATGGAAGGAGCTTTGAAGCTGAAAGAAATCTCTTACATTCATGCCGAAGCGTATCCGGCCGGCGAGCTCAAACACGGGCCGCTAGCATTGGTGGATGAAAGTATCCCTGTGGTTTGTGCCTTGCCCGACGATCCGTTGCTGGAGAAGGTTTTATCCAATCTGCAGGAGGTTCGGGCACGTGGCGGCGAATTGTATCTGTTTTCCGATCAAACGGTTGGGATTAACCTGGATCATTATCACAACCTGACCCTGTCAGATATCTTCCCCGGGACGGCGCCTATCGTATACAGCATCCCTTTGCAGCTGTTGGCCTACCATGTAGCGCTGCTGAAAGGGACAGACGTGGATCAGCCGCGCAATCTGGCTAAATCCGTCACTGTAGAGTGAGGTGGACGCGCATTGGCAGGCTTTGACAGTTCTTCTTCTAACCTCTACGCTAAGCAAAGCGTGAGGATACAGGGAACGACAAAGTTGTATGGCATTGTGGGCTGGCCGGTCACACATTCGCTGTCTCCGATGTTCCAATCCCTGTTTCTTCAGCAACGCGGACTGGATGCTGCGTATCTGCCCTTCGGGGTAACACCCGAGTTTCTTCAGCAGGCCATGGATGGGCTGTGGGCGTTGGGTGTGGAGGGATTTAATGTGACTGTACCCCACAAGGAAGCGGTCTTTAATCGTGTCACTTGCGATGATGATGCCCGCCTGATTGGTGCGGTGAATACCGTTAGGCGCGCTACAGATGGCTGGCAGGCTACGAATACGGACTGGCTTGGATTTCAGGCAGTCATTGACGGCTTGGGCGTGCAATTACAGAAACGCAAGGCGTTGTTGTTCGGCGCCGGCGGCACGGCCCGGGCTATATTGCATGCGTTATCCTTCAAGAACCTTGAGACGCTGTATATCTGTAACCGCAACCCCGAGCGTTTGCAGGCGTTTATCGGTTTTGCTGAGCAGAACTACCCATCAATGAATTGTCAGACAGTGGCCTGGCAGCAGGAAAAAGTCACGCAGGCTTGTGTCGATGCGGCCTTGCTGGTTAATGCGACCAGTATCGGTTTGAACAAGGCAGATAGCTTTCCCTTCAGTCTTGCTGGATCAGGGGTATGCGTGGATGCTGTATATAGCCCGAGCGGGAAAACGGCGTTTACCCGGGCTTCAACGGGACTATGCGTGGACGGATTGCCCATGTTGATTGCTCAGGGTGCCGAGTCCTTCGCCTGGTGGCACGATGGGAAGAAGCCGGATCGCGTAGCTGCACTCTGCTGGATGGAATCCCATTTGGGACGCCGGAACACGGCATTGCCGGGCTGGGAGGGCATGGTATGAAGCAGACCCGTCTGGGAGATATCCTGCTGCGGCAGCAGAAGATTACGCGCGAACAGCTGGATAATGTTATTCGCGAGGCCAAATTGCATGGCGACAGCCTGACTGCACAACTGGTGAAGCAGAGTATTTTCACCGAAGAAAAACTGGTGAAATTTGTTGCCAAGTCATTTGGCCGACCGGCGATTGATTTGGATAAACTCGAAATAGAACCCAATCTGGCCAAGATATCGCATGATGTGATGCGCAAGAATCTGGTGCTGCCGGTGCGGCGAAAGGGCAATGTGCTGACCCTGGCGGTGGCTGACCCATATGATATCAACAGTCTGGATGAGGTGGCTTTCATCAGTGGTTGTCAGGTGGATGTGGTTATTGTTGCCGAATCGCAGTTGATCGCCCGTCTCGATGAGGATGTCGCTAATGAAGGGCATCTTGAAGATGTGATGGCCGATCTTGGCGCGGATAATATGGAGGTGGTTGATACCTCTGAGGAAGATCTGGACGAGCATAGCCTGTCGGCTGAAACTGAGGCGGCGCCGGTCGTTAAGCTGGTGAATCTGATTCTACTCGATGCGATCAAGCGCGGCGCATCGGATATTCATCTTGAGCCCTACGAAAAGGTTTTGCGTGTACGTTACCGTATTGATGGCGTTCTGCACGAAATTATGCGGCCGCCGATGAAGATGAAGGACGCCCTTGTGTCGCGCCTTAAAATCTTGGCCCGGCTTGATATTTCGGAGCGTCGAGTGCCTCAGGACGGGCGTATCAAGTTGCGCTTGTCGAAGGCTAAAACGGTGGATTTTCGAGTCTCGGTATTGCCGACCTTGTTTGGCGAAAAGGTGGTGATGCGTTTGCTGGATCCTTCCAGTCTGCAGCTTGATATGACCAAGCTCGGTTATGAGGAGCAATCGTTAAAATGGCTACAGGAGGCGATTCACAAGCCGTACGGAATGGTGCTGGTCACCGGGCCGACCGGTTCAGGTAAGACGGTGAGTTTATATTCCGCCGTGTCTGAGCTGAACCAGCCGGGCGTGAATATCTCCACCGCCGAGGATCCTGTCGAGTTTAACTTTATGGGCATTAACCAGGTGAATGTGCACCCTGAAATAGGGCTGGATTTTCCGGCAACTTTGCGCTCATTCCTGCGTCAGGATCCCGACATTATCCTGATTGGTGAAATCCGCGATTATGATACGGCAGCCATCGGTATCAAGGCTGCTTTGACCGGCCATATGGTGCTGGCTACATTGCATACCAATGATGCTCCCTCGACGATGAGCCGCCTGATCAACATGGGCGTCGAATCCTTTCTGGTCGGCTCGGCCGTTAATATGGTGTCGGCGCAACGACTGGCACGGCGTATCTGCTCAGAATGCAAGACTGAGCTTGAGGTGCCGGCCGAATCGTTGGTGGACGCCGGTGTGCCTGAGGCGGAAGTGGGGTCGTTCAAGCCGATGACCGGCAAAGGTTGCCCGACCTGTAACGGTACGGGCTATAAGGGGCGGACAGGCATCTATCAGGTGATGCCGATTTTCGATGAGATCCGCGAAGCGGTGTATGCAGGCAAGAATGCGGATGAAATCAATGCCATTGCAGTCTCGAAGGGTGTGAAGACTTTACGGATGTCGGCATTGGATAAAGTGAAGGCCGGAGAGATTTCCCTTGAGGAATGTCTCCGCGTAACGGTGACTGACTGATGGCGATTTTTTTATGGACGGCGAAAACAAGGCAGGGGCAGGAGAAGAGCGGCGATATTGAGCTTGCCAACCGCGACGTGGCGATTGCAACCCTGCGCCGCCAGGGTCTGGTGGATATCAAGGTCAAGAAGAAGCCGATAGAAATCGAGATCTTTCCGGAAAAGGTTAACGATAAGGATATCTCGGTCTTTTTCCGGCAGCTATCGACAATGATCAATGCCGGCTTACCTTTGGTGCAATGCTTCGAGCTGGCTGAAAAGGGCGCCGATAAAAAAGCCATGGTGACGCTGCTCAAGGATGTCCGGAATGGGCTTGAGGGCGGTAGCCCGTTGGGTGAAACCATGCGTAAATTTCCTAAGGAATTTGATCGCTTGACTTGTTCCTTGGTCGAGGCGGGCGAGCAGGGCGGTATTCTGGATACCATTCTTTTGCGTCTGTGTATCTATAAGGAAAAGGCCCTCAGCCTGAAGGCAAAGATCAAATCGGCCATGGTCTACCCTGTAGCGATCATGGTGGTTGCATTTATCGTCACTGCCATACTGATGATCTTTGTAATTCCTGTTTTTGCAGAGATGTTTGCTGATTTTGGTGCCGATCTGCCAGGGCCGACCAAGGTGACAATGGCGATATCCGAAGGATTTGTGGAGTACTGGTATTTGGTCGTGTTTGTGCCGATTGCGGTGGTGTTTGGGATTCGTGCTATTTATCAGACCCCAAAGGGGCGCTATCAACTGGACAAGCTGCTGCTTAACCTACCGGTGCTGGGTGATGTGTTGCGCAAGGCCTCGGTGGCTCGTTTCTGCCGCACCTTTTCCACCCTTACCGCAGCCGGTGTGCCCATCCTGGAATCGATGGATACGGTAGCCGAGACATCCGGCAATGTGGTGATTGAAGAGGTCATCATGCAGTCCAAGGAGTCGATATCACAAGGCCAGAATTTGGCTGGCCCGTTGGAGGCCAGTAAGATTTTCCCTGTCATGGTCACGCAGATGATTTCTATCGGTGAAGAGACCGGTAGCCTGGAGGATATGCTGGCCAAGATTGCCGATTTTTATGAAGAAGAGGTGGATACGGCCGTGGATAATATGACGGCTCTGATGGAGCCGTTTATCATGGCTTTCTTGGGTGTCGTCATTGGTGGCCTGGTCATCTCCATGTATCTGCCAATCTTCCAGATGGCCTCCGTCGTTTAAATGTTTTTTGCCTGCACCTGAATCTTGCATACGTCAGTTGTGCGTAACCCATAGCATGACGTGCATGGTGGTTCGGAGAGGGATATTCCTGTGAATTTAATCCTGTATCGCGGGCTGGTCGCTCTGGCCCTGGCGGGACTGATCCTGCTTTGGATGGAGCCTTCGCTCTACCCGGATGCCGGCCGTGTGATCCGTGTGACTGCGGGTTTGTATTTCGGACTGTTGTTGTTGCAAGGGTTGTTGTACTGGCGCATGTATCTGCCCGAAGCGCCTTTAATATTGTTCTATTTTGCTTCCGATGTGCTGGCTGCCAGCCTGCTTGTCTACGCCACGGATGGTCTGGCCAGTCCGTTTTCACTCCTGCTCGGCTTGATTGTTCTGGCATCAGGTACACTGGGTCGGGTGATGATGCCTGTCATGGTCAGTTTGCTGGCCTGTATGGGTTATCTGGCCGCAGTTTACACCCATGCGGCACAGCACGAATTGTTACTGGATGCAGCCGATGCCCTGCATGTACTTCTGCAAGTCTCGGCAATTCTACTCGTTGGCGGTGTGATGGCCTTTATCTCCAGGCGGCATGCGGGGCTGCGCTCGGCTGGCGATCTGGCTGTTCGGCAGCATCGTAAGCTGAAGGGGTTACACAGTCGTGTGATGTCGGCGATGAGTGAGGGTGTAATTGTGCTGGATGGGAGGTTGCAACCTTATGAGATGAATGCGGCTGCCAGAGATCTTTTGGCATCAGGCCATCTCAGTGATGCGGCATTGGTCGGACAACTTCTTGCTGAGGCTCCCAAGCTTCATCAATGGCTGGCCGAAGAAGGAAATCAGGACTTTCATGCCGAATTCACGCATGGCGAGCTAAGTCTGCTGCTTACCGCCAAAGCAATGGGAAGCTCGGCTGCCTCGTTGGATGATCCATCCTGGTTGCTTACGCTGGTCGATATCAGCGATATGCGAAGACTGGAGGGAAAACTGATCGAGCAGGAAAAGATGGCAGCTCTTGGCCAGATGTCGGCGATGCTGGCGCATGAAATTCGTAATCCGATCCAGACTATGGCGCAGGGCCTGGAACTGATGAAGGTGGATATTGAACATCGCCAAACTGTTCAGGATATTCTGCGAGATGAAATGCTGCGCCTTAATCGGCTGGTGAATATGATGCTGGACTATTCAAAGCCGCTTGAAGTCAGCCCCGCAAGCGTGCAAATGACGGCTGTGATGGAAGCGGGGGTGCAGCAGGCGGATCTGGAGAATCGTTCTATTCATTGGCACTGCGGGGTGGATGAGTTATACA
Source organism: uncultured Zetaproteobacteria bacterium (assembly GCA_964505835.1). Taxonomy (GTDB): domain Bacteria; phylum Pseudomonadota; class Zetaproteobacteria; order Mariprofundales; family Mariprofundaceae; genus JAJRVH01. Next base: position 46,821 of record CAZDJY010000001.1, read on the forward strand.
TAGACTCGGATCATTTCCGGCTGGTGCTCGATAATCTGCTATCCAATGCCATGAAGAATCGCTCGCCCGACAGTTCTGTGGATGTGAGCTTATCCGCTGTTGAAAACGGCTGGCAGCTGCGGGTATGCAACCAGGGTGCCCTGCCGCATGAGATGCGGGGGCACTTGTTTGAACCTTATGTCAGCGGCAGTGCAAGCGGTGTCGGCTTAGGGCTTTCGACGGTGAAACAGGTGTGTGATGTGAACGACTGGGTTGTCGATGTCGAAGAGCATGGCGATCAGGTTTGTTTTGTTGTCATGGGTAGGGTTCGGGATGCGGATGAAAAGGAGAGGATGCATGGCTGATGTGTTGTTGGTCGAGGATGAGGCCAATGCTCGCAAGATTCTGAGTATGGGACTTGAGTTGCAGGGCCATCAGGTCGTGGCTTGCTCGGGGCCGGGCGATGCCGGGGTCGCATTGAAGAAACAGCACTTTGATGTGGTGCTCACGGATCTGCGCATGGACGGCCGCGATGCCGGTCTGGAGGTTATCAAGACAAGCCGGAGCTTGCAGCCCGATACGCCGGTTATGCTGCTGACTGCCTTCGCCAGTGCGGAAACTGCCGTGGCTGCGATGAAGGAAGGAGCATACGACTATCTGACCAAGCCGGTTTCCACCGAGGAGCTTGCCGATGCCGTCGAACGGGCTTTGCTTGGCTCCAATCCCAAACCAGTCGCGCATAGCAGCAATAAACCGCCGGAGGGCGGAGCGACGCTCCTGATTGGTGAAACCGAATCGATGCAGCGTGTGCGGGAACGGCTGCAGCGAGCCGCGAAATCCGAATTCACGGTGTTGATTTCCGGCGAGTCGGGTACTGGCAAGGAATTAGCGGCGCGCTATGTCCATGAACATTCTGGCCGCAAGGAAGCCCCATTCGTCCCGGTACATTGCGGCGCAATTCCGGAGGGCTTGTTTGAATCGGAATTGTTCGGTCATCGCAAAGGGGCTTTCACAGGTGCTGAGAATGATCGCACCGGTCTGATCGAATCGGCGGACCATGGCACCCTGTTTCTTGATGAAGTCGGGGAGATGCCGTTAACGGCCCAGGTTAAATTGCTCCGGGCTTTGCAGGAGCGACGTATCCGACGGGTCGGTGATGACAAGGAACATGATGTTGATGTGCGAATTGTTGCAGCTACCAACCGTGATCTTGAAGCGGAGGTCAAAAAGGGGCACTTTCGCGAGGATCTGTTTTTCCGCCTCAATGTCGTGCCGGTGCATCTGCCTCCTTTGCGTCAGCGTCGGGAGGATATTCCTCTGCTTGCCAGAGCCATGATCCGGGAATGGGGGGAAGGTCGGGTCAGGTTGACCGATGCTTGTCTGCAACGCCTGGCTAAGCTGCCGTTTATGGGCAATGTGCGGGAGCTGGAGAATTTGCTGCAGCGCATGCTGGCTTTGAGCGAGGGAGATGATCTGGATATGGATCTGTTTGACGAGCTGTATCCCTCCATTCCAAATGACTCACAGGCTTCACTTGCAACACTGGAAGAGCAGCAAATGGATCTGGATAGCTGGATGGAGGCTCAGGAGCGCCAGCTCATCGGTGAGGCGCTGGCTGCCAGCGCGGGTCATATCACCAAGGCTGCCGAAAAACTTGGCATCAGCTTTCGCTCCTTGCGTTATCGCCTGAAAAAGCTCGGTCTGAACGGGGGCGATGAATGATTTTGTTCGCCATGGTCTGCGGGCTCTTCGGACTGCTGTTCGGCAGTTTCGCCAATGTATGCGTATACCGCATCCCGAGAAGGGAGTCCGTCGCATTCCCGGGCAGCCATTGCCCTCGCTGCAATCACGCGATCGACTGGTTTGATAATATCCCGTTATTTTCATGGCTATGGTTGAAGGGTCGGTGTCGCCATTGCGGGGGAGCTATTGCCTTGCGCTATCCTTTGCTCGAGCTGTTGATGGGTATGAGCTGGGCCTTTCTGGCCTGGCATTTCGGCCCAAGCCCCCAGTTACTGATGGCATTGGTTCTTTTTTTCCTGCTCTGGGTCCTGAGTGTGATCGATCTGGAGACAGGTCTGTTGCCCAATGCACTGACCTTTCCCGGCATCGCTATCGGCCTGGCTTTTTCCTGGTGGTTGGGAGATGGCTGGCAGGGATTGCTCGATGCCGGCATCGGGGCATTGGCGGGCTATGGGGTTTTCTGGCTGGTGGCTCGTGTATTCCTGCTGCTGACCGGACGCGAGGGTATGGGCTACGGTGATTTCAAGCTACTGGCCATGCTGGGGGCTTTCATGGGCTGGCAGGCGCTGCCGTTTATCGTGTTCGCTTCATCGCTGGTTGGGGCGGTGCTGGGCAGTGTGTTTCTGTTGCTGGCGCGGCGCGGCTTGCGGGCCGAGATTCCTTTCGGCCCTTATCTGGCTGTGGCAGGGATGGTCTGGCTGTTGTGGGGCGGGTTGTTGCTTGACTGGTATGCCGGATTGATCGGCTTGGCGCGTTAGGTGTTTGTTTGAGTCAACCGGCCAGAGTCGGCCTGACCGGCGGTATTGGCAGCGGCAAGAGCACCGCCGCTGCGATGTTTTCGGCCTTGGGCGTTCCGGTGCTCGATCTGGATCAAGTGGGGCGCTCACTGGCCATGCCGGGTTCTCTATGTTTACGTCGTCTGGTCACAGCTTTCGGCGAGGAGATTTTGCGTGCTGATGGTTCGCTGAATCGGATGAAACTTGCTTCGCTATGTTTTTCGGATGCCGATAAAACGGCGCGGCTCAATGCCATCATGCATCCGTTGATCAGGCAGGAGGAGCAGGCATGGCTTAGTTGTCAGCAGGCTGATTTCGCCATTATCGAGGCATCTGTATTGATTGAATCCGGCGGTGCTGAGCGCATGGATGCCGTGATTGCCATCCTGGCGGAGGAGGGTTTGCGCCGCCGACGTGTGCTGGAACGGGGCCTGCAGGATGCCGAGGGTTTTGAAAGAATCCTCAGTCGCCAGTGCAGTGATACTGAGAGGCGCAGGGTGTCGGATTATATTATCACGAATGACGGTGAGCTGGCTGAGCTTGAGCGTCAGGTAAAGTCAATTTACCGGCAATTGCTTGCGCGCTTTGCCGCGCCCGAGTCTTGACAGAGGTGTGAAGGCGCTTTAGCAATCCAACCTGTGTCGGGCATTCCCCGACTTCCTGTGAAGCAGGCGCTTGCTGGCCTCATTTATTCAACGAATTATTGATGTGTACGCTACAACAGTTTTTTATCTGTCTGGGCCGAAATTTCTGGAGAACACATGTCCGAAACAAACGAATCAACCCCAGTCGTGGAAAGTGCCACGCCATCTGCTGATGTAGCAGTTGAAGAAAAACCTCGCCGCAGAGGGCGTCCGCGCAAGGTCCTGGTCGAACAGGCTGCTGAGGCTCCAACAGCAGACGCTCCTAAGGCAGATTCGCCGGCGGAAGCTTCGGCGAGCGAAGATAAGCCCCGTCGCAGAGGCCGTCCCCGCAAGAGCGAAAAGGTTGAAGCTGTGCAAGCCGCTGAACCTGCCGCGGATGAGAAGCCTGCCAAGGCCCGCGCCAATCAATCAGCCGAATCCGAGAGCGGAGAAAAGTTCCAGGGAAATCGCAAGGGTCGCTGGCAGAAGGGCAAGAACAATCGCAAGCGTCGTGATGAACCCGAGGAAAGGATCTCGGACGAGATGGAAGGCGTGACGTTGAATCTGAAAGAGGTCTCGGCCAAGAGTCCGACCGAGTTGCTCGAGCTTGCCGAAAAATACGAAATTGATAATGCAGCCGGCATGCGCAAGCAGGAACAGGTATCCGCGATTTTGCGAGCCCACGGACTGCGCGCCGGTACGATTTACAGTGAAGGCGTACTTGAGATTTTGCCGGATGGTTTTGGCTTCCTGCGCTCTCCTGATGCCAATTATCTTTCCGGGCCGGATGATGTGTATGTTTCTACGCATCAGATTCGCCGTTTTTTCCTGCGCAAGGGCGATACTGTAGCCGGAGAAATCCGGGCACCGCGCCGGGGCGAAAAATATTTCGCGTTGAAAACCGTTGATACGACCAATGGTGAGCCACCCGAGGTGGCGCGCACCAAGGTGCTGTTCGACAATCTGACGCCGCTTTATCCGAATGAACGCCTGACGATGGAGATTGATAACCCAACGCGCAAGGATATCACGGGCCGCATCATCGATATTGTTTCGCCGATCGGCAAAGGCCAGCGCGCCTTGCTGGTCGCACCGCCACGTACCGGCAAGACGGTGATGATGCAGTCGATTGCCCATTCGATCGAAGCCAATCATCCCGAAGTTGAGCTGATTGTATTATTGATCGATGAGCGCCCTGAGGAAGTGACCGACATGAAACGTTCGGTGAAGGGTGAGGTTGTTTCTTCGACCTTCGATGAGCCGGCTCAGCGGCATGTACAGGTCTCCGAAATGGTCATCGAAAAGGCCAAACGTCTGGTTGAACATGGCCGTGATGTGGTGATTCTTCTTGATTCGATTACCCGTCTGGCGCGTGCCTACAATACGGTGGTTCCTTCATCCGGCAAGATTCTGACCGGTGGTGTGGATGCCAATGCCCTGCATCGTCCAAAGCGTTTCTTCGGTGCTGCGCGTAATATCGAGGGGGGTGGTTCGTTGACGATTATCGCGACAGCGCTTGTCGAGACCGGCTCCAAGATGGATGAGGTGATCTTTGAGGAATTCAAGGGTACCGGCAATATGGAGATCAAGCTGGATCGCAAACTCACCGACAAGCGTGTGTTCCCGTCGATAGATATTGCACCGTCCGGTACGCGTAAGGAAGAATTGCTGACGCCGCGTGATGATCTGCAGAAGGTGTGGATTCTGCGCAAGATCCTCTCCCCGATGGGTACCATCGATGCGATGGAATTTTTGCTCGATAAACTCGGATCGACGAAGAACAATGCTGAATTTTTCGATAAGATGAATCAGTAGCAGCCCGGCTATACGAACTGGTCCGGCAGCGAATGAAATGAAGGCATGTGGTAATCCCATGTGCCTTTTTCTTTTGCATGGGTGATCCAGACTGTTTTGCAGCCCAGTTCTCGGGCAACGGCCAGATTGTCGGCCATATCGTCCACCACCAGTGTGCGTTGAGGTGTTGTGGCTTCGCTCTGGATCAGCATGGACAGGGTTTTCCTGCACGGCTTGGGGATGTAGTCATTGAATCGAATATCATAGATCCGTTCAAAGTGATGCGCGATGCCGAGAGCTTTAAGGATACGCTCGGCATGTTCGCGGATGCCGTTGGTGTGGATCACCTTGCGGCCGGGCAAGCGGCTTAACGCATCATCCAGTTCCGGATCGGGCACAAGCAACTCATGGGCATTGATATCATGCACATCTTTCAGGAAAGCCTCCGGCTCCATGCCGTGATGCAGCATCATGCCGCGCAGGGTGGTGCCGTATTGCTTCCAGTATTTCACCCGCAGTTTATCGGCTGTTTCACCATCCACGCCCAGTTCATTGGCGACAAAAGCCGTCATGCGCTTATCCATGCGGGCGAACACGCCCGAATCGGCAGCATAAAGCGTGTTGTCCAGATCAATAATAGCTAAATCGAAGGGCATGGAGAAAGACTAACAGAATTGCACGATATTGTTTTAGTGTGGTGTTTTTTGAGCCTAACTATAGAACGACAATGATGATAGCCGGCAGCGTTATTGAACTTGGTCGGTGGACTAACAATATGGGTGTCTGCTTCCGGCTGCGGATTCAACTCACTGGAATTGCACTTAGGAGTTGAACCCGCGAGGTGGCTGAACAGCCGCTATTAGCTGTTTCATCATCACCATAGCATGCCCAAAGCCTTAATCGTTTTCAGTGCTGA
>CAZDJY010000002.1:0-23129 GCA_964505835.1 uncultured Zetaproteobacteria bacterium
AATATCGGAGCGTTTGACGCATAATGCCGCCGCTTGCCGACGGCTAGTGCGTTAGGGAAGGTCTGAAAAGCTACATCCTTGTCTTTTTTCAGAGCATCCTTAGCTGTCGGCGAACAACGGAGAGGTACTCGAAGTGGTCATAACGGCACCGACTCGAAATCGGTTGGGGGCGAAAGTCCCACGCGGGTTCGAATCCCGCCCTCTCCGCCACATCTGAGATGGCCCGGCCTTTGCCGGGCCTTTTTACTTTCCAATCCATAGAACGTGACAGTGCAGGTCATATAGCATTATTTTCTAGCCTTGCGGTGCAAGGGTTGTATCCGTAATATCCGCCGCCCTTGCAAGGCTATCCGGAGAGATGTCTGAGTGGTTGAAGGAGCACGCCTGGAAAGCGTGTGTACGTGAAAGCGTACCGAGGGTTCGAATCCCTCTCTCTCCGCCAGTTTGATGCAATGCTGTTAAGCACTGCAGAGCACGACAAAGAATAAGGTTAGAGAGGGTGAGAAGCCTCGTTTTGAGGTTCGACCAATCGGCAGGATAGCCGATTGGGATGACCGTTAGGTCACCCGCAGGGCAAGGACAGGATGTCCGCAGTCAATCCCTCTCTCTCCGCCAGTTTTCCACATTCGTGGATACCATGTGTCGTCCGGGTTGGGCCCCGCACGGTGAAACCCTGTGAACCCCGTCAGGTCCGGAAGGAAGCAGCGGCAGCAGGACTTTCGCGCGTTGCGGATCTGTCCGGCTCGGACGGCGCTTTTTTATGTTACAGATTGAATAACGAATTGATATCGGCAGTTTGGCTACTGTAAATGGCTACTGTGAATTGTGGTGCTTTTCGTCGTGTGGGTTGATTGGGCTGGTTGATTCAGGCTGGATGATTCGGGCCTGAATGCCGATCAGGCCTGTTGCGGCTCCGCATTGGTGATCTCGGTCGTTTCACTATGATCCAGCTGCAGTTCTTCAATACGATAGCTGGAAGGATCGGCTAGCAGTGCCTCAACCAGATGATGATTCATCTCATGGCCGGTACGTTCGCCTTCAAAGGCGCCAACAATCGGCAGGCCGGCAAGCGCAAGATCGCCCAGAGTATCAAGAATCTTGTGGCGCACGCATTCGTCCTCGTAACGCAGGCCGCCTTCATTCACCACGCGGTGGCTATCGAGCACAATGGCATTTTCCAGAGATCCGCCAAGGGCCAGGCCGGCCTTTTGCAGCGCCTCGATTTCATGCAGGAAGCCGAAGGTGCGCGCCCGGCTGATTTCGCGGGTGTAAGCCTGACGAGAAAAATCTACTTCCACCCTGCGGTTACGCAGCAGCGGATGATCGTAATCAAGAAGATAACCGATCTTGAACCCGGCCGCCGGATACAGTGCGCAGCGTTTGTCGCGATCGCTGACCTCAACACGCTTAAGCATCCGCATAACCTTTTTGGCCATATTCTGCTCGCGGATGCCGGCACATTGGATCAGGAAGACAAAAGGAGCCGATGAACCGTCCATAATCGGCACTTCCGGGCCGCTGACTTCGATACGGGCATTGTCGACGCCAAGACCGGCCAGAGCGGAGAGTAAATGCTCCACCGTCGAGATGCTGGTCTCGGCATTGCCGATGGTCGTGCACAGGCGGGTATCGGTGACATGCGAGGATTTGGCAGGGATTTCAACACCAAGGTCGGAGCGGACGAAGGTGATGCCGGTATTTTCCGCTGACGGGTGCAGAATCAACTGGATTTTACGGCCGGAGTGCAGACCAATGCCGCTACAGCGGATCGAATGGTCCAGCGTTCTCTGTGCGATCATCCCTACCTCCTTTCCAGTATAGCGAGCTTTCCGGACCCATGTTGCGATCCATGTTACCCGATATGGCGCCGAACACTGCCTGTTTGTGCGCATCAGACAGTGATTTGGAGCACATCCCGAGTGCAGTGCAGGTGCCGTTCGTGCTTACGCACTTAAAACGTCCCTATCCTGCCATGCATAGCTGGTTTGTTAAACCTTGCCTTTAAGCCATGGTGTGCAAGCCGTTGTTTCAGTCCGCCTGACGACGCAGGAAGGTCGGAACCGAGTATTCATCCTCATTGAACTCGTTCTGCCCGAATAGCTGTGGTTGTGCCTGCTGTCCCTGTGCCGTGGCCGGTATTGACGCGGGCTGGGAGGGTTGTTTCTGCGATGGTACGGAACCCAGCGGTACATTCGGGATGCGCGGCATCTTGAATTCCACCGTTTCACTGTCTGCAGCAGCAAGACGTACTGTTGGTGCTTCGCCTGACAGGCCGGTCGCAACAACCGTGACCCGGATATCTTCGCCGGCATCCTTGTCGTAGACCATACCGCAGATGATATTGGCATCCTCGTCAGCCATGTTGTGGATGATGGATACTGCCTCGTCATATTCAGCCAGTGTCATATCCTCGTTACCTGTCACATTGACCAGGATTCCCTGAGCACCGTGAATATCGATGTCTTCCAGAAGTGGCGAGGAAATGGCACGCTCAGCCGCTTCCATGGCCCGGCTTTCGCCATTGGCCATGCCGGAGCCCATCATCGCGACACCCTTGGTCTCGCTCATCACAGCCTTCACATCGGCAAAGTCGACGTTCATGTAGCCGGTGTGGGTGATCAGTTCTGCAATGCCGCGCACAGCCTGCAGCAGCACATCGTCGGCCTTGCGGAAGGCTTCCAGCATGCTGGTGTTCTTGCCGACCGCCCCGATCAGTTTCTGGTTGGGGATGGTGATCAGCGTATCGACGGATTTGCGCAGTTCGGCAATGCCTGCCTCAGCCTGACGCATCCGGCGTTTGCCCTCAAAGGCGAATGGTTTGGTAACGACCGCGACGGTCAGCACGCCCATTTCCTTGGCTGCCTCGGCGATGACTGGTGCCGCACCTGTACCCGTGCCGCCGCCCATGCCTGCGGTGATGAACACCATATCCGTATCGGCCATGAATTCGCGCAGATGTTCGCGCTCAGCTTCCGCCGCCTCGCGTCCGATTTGCGGATTGGCTCCGGCGCCAAGCCCGCGCGTGATGTTGGTGCCCAGTTGCATTTTAGTGTCGGCCTGGTTGCGTTCAATGGCCTGTGCATCGGTATTGGCGACGATGAATTCCACGCCGCGCAGTTTTTGGTCAATCATATTGTTCAGGGCATTGCCGCCTCCTCCGCCGATGCCGATGACCTTGATGTTTGCCGATTGAGCCGAATTATCCTCGAATGTATATAAAGTTGCCATGTTGTCCTCCTGTTTTTTTGTTTTATTTATTAAGCTGTGTCGCAGTGTGGTGGGTTTTGCTTAGGTGGTGTCTCCGAACCAACTTCGCATGTGCTTCCATACACGCGCGAGAATATTGTGATCGCTGGATTTGATGCTCTTGCCGCTCTGACGGTAGCGTTGCCCGTACAGAATCAGTCCGACGCCGGTGGCGTACATGGGGCTGGAGACCACATCAACCAGGCCTCCAACACCATGCGGGCGTCCAAGGCGGACCGGCATATCGAAGATGTCCTCGGCCAGTTCCACCATACCTTCCAGTAACGATGAGCCGCCGGTCAGTACGAGGCCGGCAGCGACAAGCTCCTGATAGCCGGAGCGTTGCAACTCGTTCTTGATCATTTCAAACAATTCCTCGACGCGCGGCTCAAGTATCTGAGCCATGACCTGGCGCGGCATCGGGCGTGGTTCGCGGCCGCCGACACTGGGGATTTCGATCTGATCCTCGGGCGGAACAAGGGATGTCATGCAGGCGCCATACTTGCGTTTGAGTTGGTCGGCCTCGCGTGCGCTGGTTCTCAGGCCAATGACCAGATCATTGGTCAGATGATCGCCGCCGATTGGAATGACGGCTGTATGACGGATGGCTCCATCGAGAAAGACGGCGATATCGGTTGTACCGCCGCCGATATCCACCAGCACTACGCCGATATCCTTCTCATCCTGCATCAGTACGGCTTCACTGGAAGCCACCTGTTCGAGAACCATATCGGATACATCCAGATCGCAACGATTGCAGCATTTGACGATGTTCTGGGCGCTGGAAACGGCGCCGGTGACGATATGCACCTTGGCCTCAAGGCGTACGCCGGACATGCCGATCGGCTCGCGGATACCATCCTGGTTATCGATAATATATTCCTGCGGCAGGATGTGCAGAATCTGTTGGTCGGCAGGGATATTCATGGCCTTGGCCGCATCAATGACCCGGTCCACATCCTCGCGCATGATTTCGCTGCCCTTGGAGGCTACAACACCGTGGCTGTTGTAGCCTCGGATATGGCTGCCGGCAATGCCGGTGAACACCGACTGGATATCCACGCCGGACATCAGTTCAGCCTCTTCCACTGCCAGACGGATGGATTCGACTGTCGATTCAATATTGACGACTACACCCTTGCGCAGGCCGCGCGACGGATGTGTGCCGATACCGATGACATCAAGCTTGCCGTCCGGCGAGGCCTCGGCGACAACACAGGCGATTTTGCTTGTGCCGATGTCTAGTCCTACCAGGACCTGATCGTGTTTGGGCATCAGATTACCCCCTCATGCTTGGCCGGTCGGATAAACCAGCGGGATGTTGTACGTGCATCAATGCGCCAGCTGCGTGTGCGCCAGCGTGGCTGGGCCAGTAAGGCATCGAGTTGTTTGAAGACGACGGATTCACGTTGCTGTGGAATCAGCCAGCGTTCACCTTTGCTGAAATACAGCAGCCAGGCCGCATCGGAGCTGCGCACCTCGCTTAAGGCGGCCGTGCGGCGCACATGAAGCCTGGCAAGCTCGGTCAGCAGGGTATGAGCCTGAGCCAGTTCGTCTCCGGTTATACGCAGCATGGGCAGATCCGGCGATTCACCCCGGGCGAGTTTTCGATAGGGCACACCATTCTGATCCACCAGATGGATGGCACCCAGTTCATCCTGCCACAGGGCAAGCGGGACGCGGGCTTTGGCAACGATGAGTAGGGTGTCGGGCAGAACGCGGTTGATTTGAACCTCCGCCATGTCCGGAATGCTGGCCAGCCAGGCATCATGCAGGGCAGAAGGGCGGGTATGCAGATAGTTTTTCTCCGGCATGTCAGCCAGTTTCTTCTCGATCTCAGCCTTCAACTGCACATCTCCCGTGATGCTCCATGTGGTTACTGTCAGGGCTCCATTGAGCCACCAAAGGCAGGTGCCGATGCCGCCGATAAGCAGTACGCTTAGCATGCCGAGGCGCAGACGACGCCAGATAAGCCGACGCGACATCCGGCGCTCTTCGGCACTGACGCGATGCTGGTTGCGGCGGCTCATGTGAGGGCTCCCGGCGTTGCATATTCCAGACAAGCGTCTTGCAGGATTCTCAGGCACAAGTCTTCGAAGCTAATGCCGGCTGCGGCTGCAGCCTTGGGCAACAGGCTGGTTTCAGTCATGCCGGGGATGGTATTGATCTCCAGAATGACTGGTTCGCCGCCGTCCGGGACGATCAGATCCACACGCGGCGCGCCGCTGCAACCACAGGCTGCTACAGCCTGCTTTGAGCGCTCCATGCAGACGCGCAAGGTCTCGGCCGGCAAGCGGGCCGGGCAGAAATATTCGGTTGCCCCGGATGTATATTTTGATGCGAAATCGTAAACACCTGAACGCGGAGCCACTTCGACAACCGGTAATGCCGTGCCGGAGAGCACTGAGACATTGACCTCCACCCCCCTGACTGGCATCTCAGCCATCCAGGTATCGCAATCGCTGATGTTCAGCGCCTTCCATTGCTCGGCATTTTCAACCATGTGCAGGCCGATGCTTGAACCTTCGGCGACCGGCTTGACGATCACCGGATAACGAATCGGTCCATCGGCGCTTAACGGGAGACTTGTCGCCGATGTTAGACCGGCTTTATCGAGTACCTGCTTGCATAGTTGTTTGTGCATGCATAGGGCCGACGCGGTCACCCCTGATCCCGTATAGGGGATACGCATGATTTCCAGCATGCCCTGAATGCAACCGTCCTCGCCGAGGGTACCGTGCAGCGCAATAAATGCAGTCTGAATATTCGCCTCACGAATCCGTTTGGGCCAATGCTCAGTCAGATCGATGCCGACCGCATCCACACCCGCATTTAACAGAGCCTTGAGTACGGCTGTACCGGAGCGAAGCGATATCTCGCGCTCGCTGGATGTGCCGCCCATCAGGACGCCGACCCGGCCGAAGCTGTTCATGGTCATAACGCATCCTCCCGGCTGTCGGCAATGATGCGTACTTCCGGTTCCAGCGAGACGGAGAACTTTTTCTGCACCACCAGGCGAACCCGTTCGATCAGCGCCATGACATCGGCACTGGATGCTTCGCCTTCATTGACGATAAAGTTGGCATGCCGGTCGGAGATGCAGGCGCCGCCGATGCGCGTGCCTTTCAGGCCGGCGGCCTCAATCAGGCGGGCAGCATGATCGCCTTCGGGATTCTTGAATACCGAGCCACAATTCGGCTGTCCCAGCGGCTGGGTGGAACTGCGGCGACTGCGCATGGCGCGCATGCGCTCGCGGATGGCTTCCGGTGTATCCGGAGATAATTCGAAATGGGCACTTACAATCAGCGAGTCAGCTGGCAGAGATGCGTGCCGATAACGCATGCCAAGCCTGGATGCCTCGATTTCGCGTAACTTGCCGTCACGGTCTGCTAATTCGGCCAGGGTCAGGCAATCGGATACCTGCTGGGAGAAGGCGCCTGCATTCATGGCTACGCCACCGCCGAGATCGCCCGGAACGGTTGCCATGAATTCCAGTCCGGTCAGCCCGTGTTCGGCGCAATTGCGGGCAATTGTGCTCATGCGTACTCCCGCCTGAGCATGGACGTGGCAGCCGTCAATGTGTAACTGATTCAAATCACTCAGGTCGATAATCAGGCCGTCAAAGCCAGTGTCCGGGATCAGCATATTGCTGCCGCGACCCAATGGCAGGATGCGGATATTTGCCGGAATAACAGCCAGTGCGGCCAGCAGAGACTTCTGGTCGGTCGGGCGAAAGAACCAGCGGGCCGGACCGCCGGTGCCCAACGTTGTATGACGGCTCATGGGCTCCTGCTCGCTGAAGCGTCCGAGACTGGCAAGGTCCGCGGCCCAGGTGTCGGTGGTTCTGGCCGGTTGCAGCATATTCATGAGCCGGCCTCCTCGCGCATGTCTGCCGCCAGAGCGCCGATCGATCCGGCTCCCATCAGAATCATGATATTGCCTTGTTGCAGACCTTTCCGGGCCAGAGCTTTTGCAGCATCCATATCGGCTAGCAGTGAGACGGAGCGATGGCCGCGTGCGCTCATGCCTTCGCTCAAATGTTCGCTGTCGATGCCCTCAATCGGGTGTTCACTGGCGGCATAAACAGGCAGCAGGGCCACTTCATTGGCAGCATCGAAGGCGCCGAGGAATTCCTCCATCAGATCCCGGGTGCGCGAATAGCGATGCGGCTCAAAGATCACCTGAATCGTTTGCTCGGGCCAGCATTCGCGGGCCGCTTCGAGTGTCGCGGCAATCTCGCTCGGATGGTGGGCGTAATCATCGACCAGTATGCCGTTACCAATACGCGTGCGGTGGAAGCGGCGCTGGATGCCCTTAAAGGAAGCCAGTGATGCCCGAATGGTTTCGATATCTATCCCGAGATCCAGCAGTACGGCCATCGCTGCCAGCGCATTCTCGGCATTGTGGCGACCGGGCATAGGGAGACGAAACTGGCCCAGATCACCCAGATTCCGACTGGCAGCCGTGAAATGCTGCCCTTCGGCATCAGCCATGCAACTGGTCAGGTGCAGGTCGGCTTGCGGGCTGCTGCCATAGGTGGTCAGGGGTTTGTGCAGATCCTCACGCAGGGCGGCCACATGCGGATGTTCGTGATGCAGAACAACACGGCCGTAGAACGGCACCATGGATACGAATTGCCGGAAGGCGGCGAGCAGTGTTTCGAAATCGCCGTAGTGATCCAGATGTTCGGGATCAATATTGCTGACCACGGCAATCGTTGGCGACAGGCGCAGGAATGAGCCATCGCTTTCATCGGCTTCGGCGACCAGCCAGGGGCTGGCACCGAGCCGGGCGTTGCTTCCCGAGGCGATCAGGCGACCACCGATGATATAGGTAGGATCAAGGCCGGCGGCTTCCATGCCGTGTGCAATCAATGAAGTCATGGTGGTCTTGCCGTGACTTCCTGCGATGGCAATCCCCTGTTTCATGCGCATTAACTCAGCCAGCATATCGGCGCGTGGAATCACCGGAATGCCACGCGCCTGAGCTTCTGCAATCTCCGGGTTGCTTGCATCAATGGCTGATGAAATGACCACCACCTGGGCATCTCCAAGGTTCTCAGCCTTGTGGCCGATGTGAACCCTCATTCCCAGACTCTTTAGGCGCCTGACGTTGGCGCTGTCATTTGCATCACTGCCCTGAATCTGGAAACCCTGATTGTGCAACAGCTCGGCAATGCCGCTCATGCCGATGCCGCCGATGCCGATCAGGTGAATACGTTGAACGCGTGACTTCATGCTGAACCTCCTGCCGGATACAGGTAGGGGGCGAGCACATCAAGTTGCCTGGCTGATGCATCGACGGGAGCATGGGCAAGCGCTGCTTGATGCATGTCTGACAGAGCGGTTTGATCAAACAGCAGCTCATCGATCACCGAGGCCAGCGACATGGCGGATAAATACTTCTGATCCATGATATATGCACCCTTTTGCTGGGCCATTGCATTGTGGCGCTGGTGATCATCGGCGGCATGCGGCAGTGGCACAAAAATGGCCGGCATGCCGCACATGGCAGCCTCGCTGACGCTCATGGCCCCCGAACGGGCGATCAGCAGATCCCCGCTGCTATAGAAGGCGGACATATCGTCACAGAAGGCGAGCACTTCCGCTTCGATCCCGGCTCTGGCATAGGTGTCGGCAACCTTTCTGCGGGTGTTTGCATCCTGTCCGGCAATATGAGTCACCGAGAACTGCATGCCTTTCAGCGACAGCAGCTCGCAGGCATCCGGGACATTCTGATTCAGCACCAGCGCCCCTTGCGAACCACCCATGACCAGCAGGCAGGGCGGCTCGTGACGCTGCCAGCGCACCGAGGCGATGGCCCGACGCACAATGTTTCCAGTAACGACCGGCTTTGCAGAAGCGGTAAGTTTGGCTGCAGCATCGGCAAAACCAAGCATGATATGCTTGCAAAAGCGGGCCAGTTTGCGATTAACTAGGCCGGGCATGGCATTCTGTTCATAAAGCACGACAGGAACATTGGCGCTCATCGCTGCAAGCACACCTGAAACACTGGCATAACCGCCGACGCCGACGAGAAGGTCCGGATGGATATCCTTCCATGACTGGCGGATGCGTAGAATTGCGCGCGGCAATTCCCACAGCAGAACCCGCATCTTTTGCGCAAGACCTGCGCCTTTAACACCGTGCATGGCAAGCAACAACACCGACTCGCCGCGTTCAGGCAATAATCTGGCCTCAAGTCCGCGTTCGGCACCAATGAACTGAATCGTCAGATCCGGCCAGCGACTGCGAGCCGCATCCGCCAGAGCCAGTGCCGGCATGACATGCCCGCCGGTACCGCCGCCTGCAATACATAGCATCGGAGCGCGGCTCATCGGCCTGCTCCGCGACGGTGGTTGTCTTTTTGCAGCCTCTGGGCCGACAGAATAAGCCCGATCAAGGTGCATTCGCCAAGCAAGGCACTGCCGCCGTAGGAGATGAATGGCATCGGCATACCCTTGGTCGGCATGATCCCCATGGCAGCACCGAGGTTGATGATGAAGGCGAAGCCGATCAGCAGGATACAGCCGAGCGTCAGCAGGCGCGGGAACATGTCGGTATGCTGCATGGCCAGCCACAGGCCACGTCCGAGAAGAACAGCGAACACCATGATGACGCTGAGCGTTCCGATCAACCCCAGCTCTTCAGCAATACTGGCCGAGATGAAATCGGTAAACACTTCCGGTAGATAGAATAGTTTTTGTACACCCTGTCCGATCCCGCTTCCGAACAGGCCGCCGCTGCCAAAGGCGATCATCGATTGCACCAGCTGATAGCCGCTGCCGAACGGGTCGCTCCAGGGGTCGATAAAGCTGGTCAGGCGTTGCATGCGGTATGGCTCAGCGATCAAGGCAATCGCAGTCAGTGGCAACAATGTTGCCAGCAGGCCTCCCAGATGTCGCATCGGTACGCCGCCGACAAACCACATGCAGAAGCAGACGGCTGTAAGCAGGGCAGCACTGCCGAAGTCCGGTTGCAGCAGCAAAAGCGCCAGCACGCTCATCAGTACAAACAACATCGGAGCAAGTCCGGTCGAGAACTGCTGCAGGCGATCCGGAAAGCTGGATAGATAATAAGCCATGTAGATGACAACGGCCGGTTTGAGCAGTTCTACCGGCTGCATGGTCATGCCGGCCAGAGAGAACCAGCGCTGAGCCCCGTTGATTTCGCGTCCCAGGCCGGGAAGCAACACGGCTACCATCAGCAGCAGGGAAAAGCCGAGCATGGGTAATGCCATGGCCCGCCACCAGGCAATCTCAACTCGTGATAGCCACCACATAAGCACCAGTCCGACCGGGATATACATTAACCAATGGCGAATAATGCGTAGCGAATCATGATAGCGAACCTCGGCCACACTGAGACTGGCGCTGTAAACCATCAGAATGCTGAAGCAGATCAATGCCAGCACACAACCGGTTAAAATGCGGTCGGGTGCAGCCAGATGGCGGCTTTGATGGCCCATATCTGTGGCGCTCATGAGGCTTCCCCCAGCGCCTTGACGGCAGCAGCAAAGGCGCAACCGCGTTCGGCATAGTCGCGGAACTGGTCCTGACTTGCCGCCGCAGGGGACAAGAGTACCGGCAGGCCGGGTTGGGCGTGAGCCGCCTGATGAACGGCCTGTTCGATCGTCCCGGCAATCGTCGTTGGCACTCCGGCCTGCTGGCAGAGCTCGGCGTATGCCCTGGAGTCCTTGCCGATAATCAGTGCCTGAGCGACATGCCCCGATATGGCCGGGATAAGTACGGAGAGATCGGCATCTTTTGAAAGGCCGCCGCAGATCCATATCACCTGATCGAAGGCCTCTAGAGCGGCAATAGCAGCATCCGGATTGGTCGCCTTGGAATCGTCGAACCATTCGCGTTGGCCAGTCACACTGAGTGATTGCAGGCGGTGGGCAAGACCATGGAACGAGGTCAGGCAAAGGCGGATGACCGAGGGAGATACGCCGAAGTCGGCAGCTGCCTGGGCAGCTATCGACAGATTGATGTGCTGATGCATACCACGAGCCGGCAAGTCCGATGCCTGGATGTATTCCACCTGATCGCCGTGACGCCAGAATATTTGCCAATTACCGTTATCGAGCAGCTGAACGCCGCTGCACAGATGTTCGGCCGTGCCGTAGCCGAAGCGGTGTACGCGCACACCCTTTGCAACAAGCTTGTCGGAGAGTTTCTGCCAGTGTGCATCATCGGGTAGCATGGCTGTATCGCCCTCTCCCTGAGATTCGAAGATACGGCATTTGGCCGCTTCGTATGCGGCCGCGTTCTCGTGCATGTCGGCATGATCGGGCTGTACATTGAGCAGGGCCGTCCAACGTGGGCGAATCATGTCGGCGCGCTCCAGCTGGAAGCTCGATAGTTCGAGTACAACGCGGCGGGGCGAACCGGCCTCATCGAACAGGTCGAGCATCGGTCTGCCGATGTTGCCTGCCGCTTCAATGCCGCCGGGCAGGGTGTCAAGCAGGGTGCCTATAAGGCTCACCGTGGTGGTTTTGCCATTGGTACCGGTAACAGCGATAAGGTCCCCTTTGAATTCTTCATTGAAAAGGTCGAGGTCTCCGGATACAGGCATGCCGCTGTCGCGCAAGGCGCAGAGAACAGGGTGTTGCCAGTTGATGCCCGGACTGACGATGACGCGGGAAAAATGCTTTAGCGCGGCCTTATCCAGCTTGCCGATGTGCACGGGGACATGCAGTGAATCCGGGATTTGTACCGGTTTTTCATCGAAGCCCTCGCAAGGGATACCTCGACGTGTCAGAAAGTCGGCAACAGCCAGCCCCGTGAGTCCCATACCGATGACGGCGGTCATACCATGCTCCTGGCTGGCATTGATATTGGATTTGCTCACGGTATTCATCGAATCTTCAACGTCGACAGGGCGATCAGCGCCAGGATGATGGAAATGATCCAGAAGCGGACGATGACCTTGGGTTCTGCCCAGCCCTTGAGTTCGTAATGATGGTGGATCGGTGCCATGCGGAAGACGCGCTTGCCGGTGAGCTTGAAGCTGGCAACTTGCACCATCACCGATACGGCTTCCAGTACAAACAGGCCGCCGGCAATGGCCAGCAAAAACTGCTGGTGAACCGCACAGGCAACAAAGCCCAGAGCGCCGCCCAGAGCCAATGCACCCACATCCCCCATGAACACCTGCGCCGGATAAGTGTTGAACCACAGGAAGCCCAGGCAGGCCCCGACGACTGCGCCACAGAAAACAGCCAGTTCACCGGCGCCTGCGACATGCGGAATCATCAGATAAGCGGAGAAATGCGCATGCCCCGCGAGATAAACCACGACCGCCAATGCACTGGCTACCATGAAGGTCGGAGCAACAGCCAGCCCGTCCAGTCCGTCAGTCAGGTTGACGGCATTGGAGCTGCCGATCAGTACGAAGATGACGAATAAGGGGTAGAACCAGCCCATGTTCCATTGGATGTTCAAAAACGGGATATCGACCAGCGGTTCGGTGATCAGCATTAATCCCGCCGCAGCCGCACCGCCGAAGGCAAGCTGCAACACAAGTTTCCAGCGGCCGGCCAAACCCTTCGGGTCCTGGCGGATGAGTTTCAGGTAATCGTCCCACCACCCGATCAGGCCGTAACCCAGCGTGACCAACAGGGCCAGCCAGATAAAGGTATTGCCGAGATCGGCCCACAACAGGGTGGCGATGGTCAGGGCTATCAGGATCAGCAAGCCGCCCATGGTCGGTGTACCCTGTTTAACCAGATGGGTTTCAGGGCCGTCGTTACGGATTGGCTGTCCCTTGGCCTGATGGCTTTTGAGCCAGCGGATAAACCAGGGGCCTAGAATCCATGACAATAACAGGGATGTGACCAGCGCATATACCGTGCGGAAGGTGATATACTGGAACAGATTAAAAATAGAAAACTGATCGGCTAGCGGATAAAGGAGGTTATACAGCATGCGAAGCCTCCTTTGCATCGCTGGTTAACACGGCTGCGATACGTTCCAGCGCCATGCTTCGCGATGCCTTGATCAGGATGACCTCGGAAGCGGCAGGCTGATAGGTATTGAAAAAGTCTACGGCTGCATCGGTGTTAGCAAAGCAGTGCGCCTCAGGATAGTTGCCGGCCAGATGTTTCATGTGCTGGCCGATGAGGAAGATATGATCAATACCGTCAAGATTCAGCCCTGCATGAGCGCGGTCGCTATCTTCTCCCAGCTCGGCCATGTCGCCGAGGATGGCAACGTGTTTGCCATGCATGGCCGTCAGGGTATCCAGCGCGGCCTGCATGGAGGCCGGATTGGCGTTATAGCAATCATCAAGAATCATGCTGCCGTTGCGACCGCTGTGTTGTTTCATGCGCCCTTCTTCAGGCTGCCAGTCGGCCAGTACGCGAGCGATATCCTCAAGAGAAATCCTTGTCTGCCGCTCTTTAGTGGCACGCAATATGATGCTGGCAGCAAGTGCCATGTTGGCTGCCCAGTGACGAGCCGGCAGTGTCAGTTGGATATGTACGTCGCCCCCGTTGTGAGTGAGTGTCAGGCGAGTTCCGTCAAGCTGCCATTTCACCTCTGCAGCATGGTCAGCGACCAGGGTATCATGCGGATAATCGATGGAGAAAGCCTGCAATGCCTCTGCAACGCCTTCTCCGAGGGCACACCAGTCTCGGACTTCCTTAAGCAGCAGTGCTTTTTCACGTGCAATGCCCGGCAATCCGCCAAGCCCTTCACCGTGCGCAGCGCTCAGGCCAGTAAGCACAGCGATATCCGGTTGCAGCATCCGGGCCAGACGTTGCATCTCGCCGGGCTCGCTGATGCCGCACTCGATGAGGCCGAATTCAGCATCCTCCGGGATGGACATCAGGGTTTGCGGAACTCCGACGAGGTTGTTCAGATTGGCGCGCGTGGCGGAGACCTTCAACCCCAGACCACGCAAACCATGTTCAAGCAAGGAGCGCAGGCTTGTCTTGGCATATGAGCCGCTGATGCCGATGATGGTGGTATTGCCAAGTTGTTCACGCCATGCGTGTGCAATATCGCCCAGTGCCTGCAGGGTGTCACCAACCTGCAGTTGATGGGTATCCAGATTATCCCATAAGTGCACCCCCTGCCTGTCTCCAATCAAGGCCTCAGCCTTGTCGGCGATGTCGCGGGCAAAAAGATGACCATCGAAGTTCGGGCCACGCAGAGCCAGGAAGGTTTGTCCGGCCTTGAAGTGGCGCGTATCGGTCACGACCTCGCCGATCGTAGCAGGCGCCTCCCCAAGCCATTCGCCGCGGGTGGCATTCTGGATAGTCATGCCGCTTAAGCGCATGCCTTCAACTCCTTGGAAGCGAGATATTTTTCAGCTACTTCCCTGTCGCTCCAGGTCAGGCGTGTACCGGCAATTTCCATGTAGGCCTCGTGCCCTTTTCCGGCAATCACGAGGGTGTCGCCCGCTTGTAGTTCGGCGATCGCTTCGGCCATGGCCTGTTCCCGATCAAGCTGCAGCCGGATATCGGCGGAGTAGGGGCGCGAGATACCATGCTCGATCTCGGAAGCAATCACCTCCGGTAGTTCACCGCGCGGATTATCCGATGTGATCCAGACCAAATCCGCCAGTTGTGCAGCTGTTTCGCCCATTTGTGGCCGCTTCTCGCGATCTCGCTCCCCACCGCAACCGAAGACAAGCAACAGGCGGCGACGGGTCAGGATGCGGGCGGCATGCAGACAGCGTTCCAGTGCCTCGGGAGTATGGGCATAATCGATGAACACCTGCCAAAGACCGGCAGCGAGATCCTGCATGCGTCCCGGAGGGGCGCTGACGCCATTCAGTAGCTCGGGAAGATCTTTGAACTGGACATCCAGTGCCGTCATCAGTGTCAGGGCAACACAGGCGATGTTCTCGGCATGAAACTCGCCTAGTGGAATGTCTTCAATAAGAATCTCATGTCCCTGATGTGCCAGACGCACCATTCCCGGAAGTTCCTGCTCCCAGGCAAGGTCGATGCCCGCCCGATTCAGGCCGCGACCGTACCAGTGACTCCCTGAGGGTGCGCGGCTGCAGATGTCATCATGGTCGGCATTAGCGATAACCTGCCCACCGTGCCTGGCACAATCGTTAATGAAGCCTGCCTTGGTGGAAAGATAGTTTTCGTAGCCACCATGGTCCTGCAGATGGTCATGACCCATACTGGTCCACACGACAGCGCTGAAATCCAGCCCGGTGATACGTTCCTGGGCGATGCCGTGCGATGAGATTTCACTGACAATGTGGTTGATATGCTGTTGTTCGGCTGTAGCCAGCAGGGCATGCATGGTCAGCAAGGCCGGGGTGGTGTTGCCGATATCGCGTATATCCGCATCATCCCGAACCCAGCCGAGTGTGCCGGAGCTCCAGACGGGCGCGTTTAGCTGGCGCATCAGAGCCTGGCGCAGCATCCATGTGACGCTGGTCTTGCCATCGGTTCCGGTTACGCCGATCAGATTGCTTTTTGCCTGTTCGGTATCGAACCAGCGGCGCAGTAAAAGTCCAAGCTGTTGCATGGAGTCCAGTTGCAGGACAGGCAAATCGGTTTGCACCTGCATGCCGACACAGATCACCGCAATGGCGCCGTTCATCTCGGCAGTCTTGGCATATTCGCTGGCATATCTCGAACTACGCGGCATGCACAGGAAAGCATAGCCGGGTTTAATCTCTCGCGAATCGTCGCACAGGCCGCACAGTTCCATGTCGCTGTCGGCTTTCAACTGCCCCAACCCCTGGCTGAGCTGCTTCAGGGAATGTATCCGGTCGGTATTCGGGAAGAGAATGTGCGGATCAGTCATGCAACCACACCTCAAGCGTATCCCCGGGTTCAAGGTTGCCCAACTGAGCCGGCGATTGGCGCGCCACCCAGCCTGAACCATGCGCCTTCAGGTCAAGGCCGATCTGCGCGGCCATATGACGTACCTCACGCAGGGACATACCCATCGCACCCCTTCCCGGCAGAGGGTCGGCTACATCGGCGATAGTTATGGTTCGCCACGCATGAGCATCTTCGATGCGGGCTGAAACGCCGAGGTAGGGCAATGTATTGGCGGCGATATTGCGGAAGATCGGTGCTGCTACCTGACCGCCGTAGATACTCTTCTGCGGCTCATCCACCACGACAGCAATCACCAATCTCGGATCATCAGCCGGAGCTACCCCGGCGAACACGGCAGTGAATTCATCGCTGTCGTAGCTGCCGTATTTGTTCGGCTTCTGAGCCGTTCCGGTTTTGCCTGCCACGCGATAACCCGTGGGCACGGCCTTGCTGCCCGTACCCTCGCTGCTGGTGGCATATTCGAGCATGTTCAGGATTTGATGGGAAATGTTTGAAGGCATTACGCGGTGTGCCTGCGCATTCGAAACTTGCTCGAACTCATGGCTTTTGATGAGTTTGGGACGGGTGTACATCCCACTATTCGCCAAAACGGAAAATGCCGTCGCAAGTTGCAACGGCGTGACGGCAATACCTTGTCCGAAGGCGATGTTGGCGGTTTCGACCGGCCCCCATCGCTCGGCGGGCAGGATTATTCCGGGCGACTCGCCATTGAGCCCGACATGGCTTTTGTGCCCGAAGCCAACATGGTCGAGCATCTCATGCAGAGGTCTCACCCCTATATCGAGCGCCAGTTTTGCTGCTCCGATATTACTGGATTTGGCCAGCAGACCGGTCATGTCGAGCCAGCCTTCCGAATGATCGTCGTGGATGACATGGTCGGCAACCTGTAGCGCACCGTTTTCGCAGAAGATGCGTGAATCAGCCTGCCAGCGACCGGACATCAACGCCGCGGCGACAGTAAACGGTTTCAGTGTCGAGCCGGGCTCGAATACATCGGTGATCGCCCGGTTACGCCACTCGGAAGGGTGAAAATCACGGAAATTATTGGGGTTGTAACCGGGCCAGCTGGCCATAGCCAGGATTGCACCGTCGCGGGGTCGCATGACTACGACGGAGCCGCCTTTGGCCTTTTGTTTGCGGATACCGTCAGCCAGCGCTGCATAAGCGATGCTTTGGATGGTTGCATCAAGAGTAAGGTTGATGGACTTGCCAGGTACAGGATCACGCAGCCAGATACCACCCGGCAGAGAGTGACCGCGAGCATCGCGGCGTACCTGGCGGATGCCGGCTTCGCCACTGAGCTGATCGTCCAGGGCACGCTCCAGTCCCTCAAGTCCATGGCCGTCAACACCAACAAAGCCGAGCAGATGGCCGGTCTCAGGCCCCATTGGGTGATAACGCCGCCATTCCGACTCCTGACGCACGCCCGGGATATCCAGCGCCGCCACCGCAGCAGTCTGGGTCGGAGTGATTTGCCGAGCCAGCCAGACAAAGCCTTTGCGGCCATGTATTTTGCGTGCCACGGCCTTTTCAGACATATTCAAGGCCTTGGCCAGCGGGGCGATTTTATCGCTCGGAATTTCGTCTGCCATAACTGCAATCGATGCGGTCTCCACGCTTTCGGCCAGCGTACGACCCTTGGCATCGGTGATGCTGCCGCGTGGTGCTACGGCGGAGTATTGCCGATAGCGCTGCTTCTCGGCCATATTGCTAAGTTTGTCGGCCTGTATCCATTGCAGATCTACAGCGCGGATACCCAGCATGACGATGCCAAGGGCCATCAGGCCGGCCACAGCTTCGATGCGGCGGCGGACAAACACCTGTTGTCGGTCAGCCTTGCCGACGGTCTGCCGCGATGTGACTGGTAGGCGGCTCATGGTTTGATAACCTGCATGGGCCGGGGTGGCGCCATGTGCAAGCGTTGCTGCGCCAGCTGACGCAGACGCTCCGGACGCGTAAGACTGGCAAGCTCAAGGCGCAGTTTGCTCGTTTCCAGTGCGACATCCTGCTTTTCAGCCATCATGCGCTGTGAATCCTGGGATAATTCATAGCGGACATGCGACAGCCACACCTGAGCGGCAGCGAGAAGTCCGACAACAAGCGGGATAGCCAACCAGAACAGGGTGCGAGTCGACATCATCCGGATGTCTCTCCAGATGATGCCGGTAGTCGTTCAGCGACGCGCAGGCGGGAAGAGCGGCTGCGGGGGTTGTGTGCCTGCTCTTCCTCGCTCGGGCGAAGCGGTTTCTTTTGCACCCAGTTCATGGTCGGTGTTTTGCCACAGACGCACATCGGCATCTGTGGTGGGCATGTGCATGGATGCACTTCGGCCTCAATCAGGTCGCGAATGCGACGATCTTCCCCGGAATGAAAGGAGATGACCGCAAGTCGGCCGCCGGGCAGCAGGTGTTGCATGGCGGCGCGGACACCGATATCGATCTGATCGGTTTCGCTATTTACCCACATGCGCAGCGCCTGAAAGGTGCGTGTGGCAGGATGGGCTCCACCATGACGCGCTTTGCGTGGAACGGCATGAAAGCACACATTCTCCAGATCGCGAGTGCTTTGCAGACTGTCCTCGCGCAGGGCTTTCAGAATGGCGGGAGCGATGCGCCGGGAGTAACGCTCATCACCGTACTGGAAAATAATGTCGGCCAGCTCTTTTTCCGATACGTGGGTCAGCATTCTTGCCAGCGGCAGGCCGCTGCTGGGGTCCATGCGCATATCCAGAGGGCCGTGTTTTTGAAATGAAAAGCCGCGCTCTGCATTGTCTACCTGCGGAGACGAAACGCCGAGGTCGAATCCGATGCCGTTCACCTGCTGCCATCCGATTTGAGTAAGGGCGGCATCAAGACTGCCGAAATCGCTATGTATAATGCTGAAGCGGCCATCTTCACGAGCCAGGCGTTCTCCTTCCTCAATCGCTTGCGGGTCACGGTCGAGGCCGAGCAGACGTCCTTTGTCGGAAAGGCGCGATAGCAGTTCCCGGCTATGGCCGCCGCGGCC
Source organism: uncultured Zetaproteobacteria bacterium (assembly GCA_964505835.1). GTDB lineage: Bacteria > Pseudomonadota > Zetaproteobacteria > Mariprofundales > Mariprofundaceae > JAJRVH01. The sequence continues at coordinate 19,069 of CAZDJY010000002.1, forward strand.
GAAGGTGCAGTCGACGTATAAACCGTCCGTGTCGGTAAGCCATGCATCCACGAAGGCATCGCGCAGAACCGGGATATGTTCGGGGTAGGCTGAATGAGAGAATGCATCCACATCACAGGCCCAGCTCGAAATCATGGGCTAGTGCCAGATCGGCTTCCAGCTGCTTGTCCCAGCTTGCCTTGGCCCAGATTTCGAAGGTTTCACCGGCTCCGGCAAATTGAATGGGGCGATCCATGTCGGCGTATTCGCGCATACTTGGCGCAATCAGCACGCGGCCCTGACGGTCCGGCATGTATTCCTGCGCCGAACTGATAACAATGCGCTTGAAGGCGCGCAGTTGGGGACTGGGAGGGGTACTGGCGATACGTGTCTGCAGACGTTTCCATTCGCGCATGGGGTAGGCGACCAGATGACGCAGGTGTGGGGAGCGGGTGATGACAATGCGTTCGTCGGCATGATGCGATTTCAGGGTGTCGCGGAATGCGGCAGGGATGCTTACGCGCCCCTTGTCATCCATGTTGTTGCTGAATTCGCCCTGAAACATCTGTTTCCCAGCCTCCCGCTTTAGGGGAAATGGAATGCTTACCCACAATTCCCCACTAAATGCCAATATTGACCACTAAATGAAGCTTGTCAACCCCACAGGGATAGATGCATTCCGGATGTGCGGCAATAAGACACAGCAAAAATCCATATGTTTTAACGATAAAACAAGCGTGGGGGAAAGTGGGGTAATATTTTCATCCTTGCCCTTGTTGTGGGTGGATTCAGTGATCTCCAGGTACTCTTTGAGCGATGTAGCTGGGCATCTGCTCTGATCTATGCTGGAATCTGCGTATGCAGATTTGGGAAAAACCGTTGCATGATCTGAGTGATCAGGAGTGGGAATCGCTGTGCGATGGTTGTGGCCATTGCTGTCTGCATAAATTCGAGGATGAGGATAGCGGTGAGCTCCTGTACACCGATGTGGCATGCCGCTTGTTCGATGAGCAGAGCTGCCGCTGTAGAGATTATACCCATCGCGAGCGGCAGGTTCCGGAGTGTATGACCATTCGTTCTTTCACTGATAAACAGTTTGCATGGCTGCCGCAGACCTGCGCTTACCGTTTACGCCACGAGGGCAAGCCATTATTTGATTGGCATCCGCTGATTTCCGGTGATCCGGCATCGGTCGGCAAGGCTGGTCGCTCGGTGCGCGGCCGTTGTGTGCCTGAGGCGGAGGTGAAGTACTGGGCCGATCATATTATCGAGCCGGTGTAACCGGTGCAGGTCATTCCATGTCCATGTGCATCTGGCTTACCGCTGGATTCCTGTTGCGGCTTGCTTCTCAATGGCGGATCAGCTTCCACGGCCGAGGCATTGATGCGTTCGCGTTATACGGCCTTTGTATTGAAGCGGAGCGATTATCTGCTCGCAAGCTGGCACCCGGACACGCGCCCCTCACGAATCCGTTTTGATGATACGCGCTGGCTGGCGCTGGATATCATCGGTGTAAATCAGGGTTCAGCAACGCAGCATACGGGCACGGTGACATTCAGGGCGGCGTTCATGGATTCAGGCGAGTGCAAGGTGCTCCATGAATGCAGTCGTTTCGAGAAACTGGATAACAGGTGGTACTATCGGGATGGAGATTGCAGCATCGAAAAGCTGGGCCGCAATGCTCCCTGTCCATGCGGCAGTGGCAAGAAACTCAAGCGTTGTTGTGCATCGAAGTGAGGAATTAGGGCTTAGTCCTCACAGTTCTTCAGTTCCGGCTGCAGGGTTGCGTGCTGGATGCCCTGTATCTTCAGTTGTCGTTGAATCTCGGGCAAAAGATCGGGCCAGAGGGTCATATCGCAGACCTCGATGTGCGCTGACATGGCCAGCGTGCCATCGGGAAGTGTCCACAGGTGAACATGATGTAGCCCGTCGACGTGCTTCAGATCCTCAATACCCTGATGCAGATCAACGATATCGATGCTTTCCGGCGAGCCTTCCATCAGCAGCATGGTTGTTTCCCGCAGCAGCCTCCAGCCGCCCCAGGCCAGTATCCCTGCCACCAGGAACGACAACAACGGATCAATCAGATTCCAGCCGGTCAGTACGATGATCAGGCCGGCCAGCATTGCTGCTATAGAGCCCAGCTCATCGCCGAGCACATGCCAGTAGGCAGCGCGGCTGTTCAGATCATGGTGGTCCTTGAGCAGAAACAGGGAGATCAGATTAACAAGCAGTCCGATGAAAGCGACACTCAGCACAATCTCTCCATCGACGACATGGGGCTTGGACAGGCGGCCGAAGGCTTCCCAGGAAATCCATCCGCACAAGAACCACAGTCCCAGGCCGTTGGTCTGGGCGGCCAGTACACGGGCGCGGCCATAGCCATAGGACATGCCGGCATGGGCCGGGCGCGCGGCAATATGTCCGGCCATGACAGCCAGACTCAAAGCAGCGATATCGGACACCATATGTCCGGCGTCGGCTAGCAGCGCCAGCGAATCGGCCATGAAACCTGCAATGAGTTCGATCAGCGCGAACAGCGCCGTCAGAATCAGCGCGCCGCTGAGTCCGTGTTGGTGGTTGTGCATGGGGCCATGCCGATGCTTGGCTGAGCCACTGTGCTCCTTATGATGCTGTGCCGGAGGGCAGGGCATAGCCTTTAGGCGATACCCTTATCCATGCCGATGAGCTGGAACAGCTCTAGACGGGAAGACGGATTTTTCAGGAAAGCGCCGGTCAGTTTCGATGTGGTTGTCCACGAGTTGGCTTTGTGCACGCCGCGGTGACACATGCAGAAATGCTGGCATTGGATGATCACCGCCACGCCGTCCGGATCGAGCACCTCATCGATGGCGCTGGCGATCTGCATGGTTAGCTTTTCCTGCACCTGCAGTCGCTTGGCATAACCCTCGACCACGCGCGCCAACTTTGACAGGCCGACCACCCGCCCCTTGGGAATATATGCGACATGCGCCTTGCCGACGAATGGTACCATGTGATGTTCGCAGTGGCTGTGTACATCGATATCGGAGACCAGCACGACTTCATCGTAACCCTCGACCTCCTCGAAGGTCTTGAGCAGATGTTCCCTGGGGTCTTCCTTGTAGCCGGAGAAATGCTCGTGCATGGCGGAGAGCACGCGAGCCGGCGTTTCCTGCAACCCCTCGCGGTCGACATCCTCGCCGATGTAATTAAGCAGTCCTTTTACATGTTGCATGGCCTTGATATTTTTCGGGTCTTGAAGATCAAAATCGTTGGTCACGGCATTCCTTCCTTCGTTGTCTTGGACAAGGTTTGCCGACAGCATAGCGAATGAGGGCTGGATGAAAAACCCGCAATGCGTGTGGCTAAGTGGATGTAAGGAATCGGGAGGATGGATGATTATCGACTTGTTGCGCCACGGCGAGCTTGAAGGTGGCGTGAAGTATCGCGGTCGTGTCGATGATCCGCTCACCGTTGCCGGACGCCGCAGCATGGACGCGGTCTGGCAGCAGCTTCGGGATGATGTGTGCACTATCATTACTTCACCTCTGTCGCGTTGTGCCTCTCCGGCCATGGACTGGGCCGGGGAAAGTGGTGCCCGTCTGAGGCTAGAGGAACGCATCGCCGAAATGCACTATGGTGATTGGGAAGGCTTAAGCGCGAAAGAGATTCAACAGGGCTGGCCGGGCATGCTTGAGCGCTGGCGCGCCGACCCGACCGGAATGCGGGCGCCGGGTGGCGAAAGCCCGGAGGAATTACGGGAGCGTCTGAGCGATTTCTTACAGGAGTTGATTGGGGATGTATCGGATGAGCATGTACTTGTAGTCACCCACTCCGGCAGTCTGCGCATGCTGTTGGCTATAGCACTTGGCGCTCCGATTGCTGCCACGCGCCGCTTTTCCATGCCCTATGCCTGTTGGAGTCGTGTTATTGCCGATGCCGACGGTGTTCGTCTGGAGTATCACTGCCGCGAGGTTTGAATGAGGGCTACCCCAATAGCTTTTCGGCGATTTCCACCACATGCGCACCATAGCTGCGGCAGGCGACCAGAGATGCGTCACTGATGCCGGCCGGCATGCCCTCATGATTGCCGGATCTTC
>CAZDJY010000002.1:23229-29911 GCA_964505835.1 uncultured Zetaproteobacteria bacterium
ACCAGAGATGCGTCACTGATGCCGGCCGGCATGCCCTCATGATTGCCGGATCTTCCATAAACACCCCAGTGCAGGCCTCCATCGGAGTAACCGGGCAGGGATTTCGGGAATCCGACCACGAGCATTCCCTGTTCAAGGAAATGTGCATGCAGTGCGATCATGGTGGTTTCCACGCCGCCACCGGCGCCGCCAAACCCACCTCCCGAAACAAATACCCCGCCGATCTTTCCTTCCAGCGCCCCCTCCATCCACAGCTTGCCGGCCTCATCCACCAGCTTTTTCATCGGCCAGGCCATCGAACCCATGTGTACGGGTGCGCCGAAGAAGATCACATCAGCATTGCATAAATCATCCTGCGCCGTTTGCTCGGCCAGCTTCAGTACGGGTTGAATATCGGAATAGGCGGCGCGAATGCCGGCGGCAATGGCCTCGGCCATTTTTTTTGTGTTGCCGTAATCGGAATGGTAGGCGATCAGGATATTCAAGGCATGCGCTCCTGTTTGATTTTGTTTGTCAGGGCGTGTCCGGCGTATCCACGTCGGGGCCCAGAAGAATAGCGATCCAGCTGGTCTGCTCATTAGCTTCCAATGCCAGTTTAACGATCATGGTCAGCGGTACCGACAATAACATGCCGACCGGCCCGAGCACCCAGCCCCAGAAGACCAGAGAAAGGAAGACAACCAGCGTTGAAAGGCCGACGCCCTTGCCCATGAAACGCGGTTCGACAACATTTCCCATGATGATATTCACCACCACATAACCGGCGCCGGCTGCGAGTGCTGCGCCCGGCCCGAGTTGCACAAGCGCCAGCAATACGGCCGGCACTGCAGCAATGATCGAGCCGATATTGGGGACGAAATTGAACAGGAAGGCGATCAGCCCCCAGAGCAGCGGATAATCCACGCCCAGGATGGCCAGCCAGACGGCAATCACTGTACCGGTCGCCAGGCTGACCCATCCCTTGATGGCCAGGTATGAGTTGACGCTTGCGACGAAACGGCCGAAATGTTCGGTGGATGGCGCATTGCTGCCCATGATGCGCCATTTATGCGGCAGGGCGGCGGCTTCGATGAGCAGGAAGATCACCGTCAGTACGATCAGGAAGGTGTTGGCCAGCGCATTGCCGAGCCCAGACACCAGTTTACCGGCCATGCCCATGGCGGCTGCCGGATCGAAATTGTCCAGAATGGTTTGCGACGAGATCGAGATACCCAGCCCTGACAGCCAAGCGAGCATATCACCGGTCATCAGCTTTAGCCGCGATTGGTAGGTCGGAAGGTTACTGGAGAAGTCCGAGATGGAGCTGCCGACAAAGGTGCCGAGCAGCAGGATAGCTATGATCAATGTCAGGGTGATGATCATGACCGCTGCCCCGGTCGGAATACGGTGCCGGGTCAGCCAGTTCAGTGGCGGCAGGCAGATAATGGCCACAAAGGCGGAGAGCAGAAACGGGATAAGCAGCGTGGTGGCAGCTTGCATGCCGGCTACGATAACCACGAAACAGGCTGCCGCGATCAGAAAATCGTTGCGCCTTGACGGGACGCCTGTTGCCCCGTTATGGGTCATGCTTCGTAGTCCTTCAGGCGTGGATCTTCGAGATCGAATTCGGTTTCGCCGGTGGCAAACATCAGCTTCAGATAGGGCAGGCAGCCTTCACACTCGACGCCGCAATCGGTAGCGGCCTGGGCCGCTGCGAGGGATTCATAGGCCTTGAGTTGGGCAAAGGTGCGGTTGGCGCATTCGCAGCGATTCACTTTGGCTTCATCGGTCATGCTCTTCTCCGGTACTTGATCTACGACGGGGATACTGGCCCATGTTGCCGACAAACGGCAAGGCCAGAATCCAGTCCAGCCGATAGGTTGGAGCATCCTGATACTGAGTTAAACCGATATGCATGCCCTCATGTCCGGCGTCGGGTTGCCCGCGGTAGGTGTGGAACAGGCGATCCCACAGGCTCAGGTTAAAACCGTAATTGCTGTTGGTTTCGCGCACGATGACCGAATGATGTACCCGGTGCATGTCCGGCGTTACCAGCAGTAGGCGCAGGATTCGGTCGATAGCAAGGGGCAGCCGGATATTGGCATGATTGAACATGGCCATGCCGTTGAGGATGGTCTCAAAGATGATTACGGCCATCAGAGGCGCTCCATACAACGCGATCAGCCCCATCTTGATTAACATCGACAGCAGGATTTCCAACGGGTGAAAGCGCAGTCCCGAGGAAACATCCAGATCGCGGTCGGCGTGATGTACCATATGCAATCGCCACAGCACGGGCACGGCATGAAACACCACATGCTGCGCGTAAATGGCCAAGTCCAGCAGTATGACGGCGATCAGGATCGCCAGCCACTCGGGCAGCTCTAGCAAATGCAACAGGCCCACATGCCCGGCCTCACACCACAGTGCGACCCCGGCCGCGCCGGCTGGTAGCAGCAGACGCACGATGAGGGTGTCCAGTGCAACCAGCGAGATATTGCCAAGCCAGCGTTTGATCTTGCTTTGCACCTGTGTCCGCCTGGGGGCGAATATTTCCCATGCAGCCATGCCCAGCAGGATGACCAGAAAAACAGCGATGCGGATGTAGTTGGCGGATTCCATGAGCGAGACAGCCTAGCAGATATGGGCTGTCGCAGAAGTCAAAACCGAAGCAAAAACGGCTACGGTGCATCCATGTACCGTAGCCGCAGTTTCTGTTCCGATGATCTGGCTTAGGCTTCTTTCTTGCCGCAGGTATTCATACCCAGGATTGGGTAGAGCGGGCAGAAACGGATGATGGCGGTGAGGGTGAATACCACACCGACACCCATAGCGACGTAATTCCACGGTGCAGCAAGGCCGCCGGCAAAGCCAAAGGCGATCAGGGCCAGTCCTGCCAGTGCGCGAATAACGCGGTCGATGGTTCCAACATTAGCTTTCATAGTATGTCCTCCAGACATTTGATGATCCCATGCTACAAACTTGCGACACTCTTTCAGTGACAATGTCACATTGTATGTCACATTGGCAGCAGGGCTAATCCACCTGTTGGGTTGCCAGATTCTGAAGCCCGGATGCTTTGCTGATAATTACCTTGCCGCGCTTCAGCGACAATAGCCCCCGGCGCTCAAGATCTTTCAGGATTCGGCTGACAACCTCGCGCGCCGTGCCCAGTTCGGTGGCCAGTTGCTGGTGGGTCAGTTTCAATTCGTGGGTTCCACTGTCCAGTTCAAGCAGTCTCCGGGCCAGACGTACATCCAGCCTGCCAAAGGCAACATCTTCGATCAGGCGCATCAGGTCGGCGATGCGGTCGCTGATCGTACCGAGCACGAAGCGCCGAAATGGTGGATTGGCCAACATGGCATCAAAGCCTGCCGCAGGAATCATGGCCAGCACCGTCTCTTCTTCGGCAATGCCCTCGGCCGGATAGGCCTTGCCTCCGAGCAGGCAGGAGGTCGTGAGCATGCAGGTTTGTCCATCCTCGACCCTGTACAGAACGATCTCATGGCCGTCCGGGTCCATCTTCTGAACCCGCACGCTGCCGCGGGCAACAAACACATAGCCCTGACATGCATCGCCGTCGCGAAACAGAACCGTGCCCTGCTGCACCTGGACGGCCTTGAACGAAGCAAGCGTGACATGAATATCCGCTGGCATGCGGGCCAGTTCGGGGAAGGCATTCAGCCATTCGGGATGGGTCACTAAAGTCTGGGTCATTGAATCTCCTGAAACGGATGTTTGATGTGGGCCAGACTGCGATGGAAATGCTGCCAACTCCACTGTTTTCCCGGATCCCACTTACGTCCCGGGGCGATATCCTGATGGCCGATGATGCGTGTACGATCGATAGCCGGGAAGCGGTCCATCAGCGTATAACACAAACGTGAACATTCGCGGTACTGGGCACGGGTGAACGGATGCGCCTCATCGCCAATCATCTCGATGCCGATGGCATAGTCGTTGCAGTTATCACGCCCCAGCCATGATGATGTGCCGGCATGCCAGGCCCGTTCTCTGCAGGCTACATATTGCGTAACCCGGCCATCGCGGTTGATAACGAAATGCGCTGATACGCGTACACCCTCAAGCCCCGCGAAGCTTGGGTGGGAAGCGGTATCCAGGCTGCCGGTGAAGAACGCATCAATTGTGTGCTGCTCGAAAACACCCGGCGGCAGACTGATGGCATGCAGCACGATCAGATCGATGGTCGTCGTCGTTGGACGATGATTGAAATGCGGCGAGGCCAGCCAGTAGACGCGATTCATGGGCTTATCATGCATCCTCCAGGATGGCTTGTCAGGTGATGAATGTGGAGGCGAGCCGGGCTAGCTGGGCGAGCGAGTTTGCGCTTTGCAGGAAAGGAACTAACCTGATAACACAGTTCAGGGGTTTAACGGGTTGGCCATATCCCTTATAAAAAACCTGAAAAATACAAGAGAGGTGAAGGATGCGAGGCGTGGTATTGGCATTGGGCGGCGGTGGAGCGCGGGCGCTTGCTCATATCGGTGTGATTGAAGCATTGAAAGAGGCGGATATACCCGTGCGGGCTGTTGTCGGCACCAGCGTCGGCGCCGAGGTGGGAGCTTTTCTGGCTGCGGGGGTGGATGTGGAGGAGATGAAACGTTTGGCCTTCGGCATGGACTGGATCTCAACGCTACGCCTTTTTACCCCGGATTTTTCCGAAGGGGCTCTTTCCTCCGGTAAAACGATCTATAAATTCCTCCGGCCATATTTGAACGATTGTATGATCGAGGAGCAAGCGATGGGCTATGCCGCCGTGGCCGCCGATCTCGGCAGCGGCGAGGAGGTTGTGATTGATCGCGGCAGCCTGATGGATGCGGTGCGTGCCAGCATGTCGTTCCCTGGCCTGATTTCTCCGGCTCGCATGAACGGACGTATGCTGGTCGATGGCGGTTTGGTCAATCCGGTTCCGTTTGATGTGGCCCGCAACCATTTCGGTGGACCCGTGCTGGCGGTGGAGACGCATGCTGTGCCCTGTAAGGAGCCTTTGGAGGAGACAAGTAGCTCGGAATGGCAGGCGCATTTGCAGGAATTGCTGGAATCATCCTGGTTGCAGAAATGGCCGCAGATCGGCGAGTGGTTGCAAGGCTTCCGCGATACACGCAATAAGGCCGAGGTGCTGAAGAATATGGGGCTGAGCTCGGTGTTAAACCGTTCACAGATGATATCCGAGGATATGCTGATGCAGCTCAGGCAGCGTCTGATGCCGCCGGACATCATGCTGCGGCCGGAAGTGGATGAGATCGGCCTGTTGGAGTTTTACCACGGCAAGGTGGCCGTGCAAGCCGGCTACCAGGCGACGCTTGAATCCATGGATCGCATCAAGGCGCTAGCGAACTAATTTCACTTTATTCCGTCGCCTGCTACAGCCAGACTACAGCCCATGACGATGTTTGATACGAGGCCGGCCTCCAGCATTCCCGAACAATCAGCCAGATTGATGCGACTGGCGACCTATGCCTCCACCAGTGTCGCCGTTACCCTGATTGTGGCCAAGCTGGTTGCCTGGATGATGACTGATTCGGTCAGTCTGATGGCGACCCTGCTGGATTCCTGTCTGGATGCGCTGGCTTCTATTATCAATCTGCTTGCCGTACGCCATGCCCTGACTCCGGCGGATCGGGAGCACCGCTTCGGACATGGTAAGGCCGAAGCGCTGGCCGGGCTTGGACAATCAACATTTATCGCCGGTTCGGCGGTGTTTCTGATCCTTGAGGCGATGTCGCGCCTGTTGCACCCCCAGCCTGTCGAGGCGCTGGCGGTCGGCGTCGGCGTTATGGGACTGTCGATCGTTGCCACCGTGGCGCTGATGCTTTTTCAACAGCATGTCATTCGGCAAACCGGCTCGACGGCGATTAAGGCGGACTATCTGCATTACAAGACCGATCTGCTGGTCAATGGTGCGGTTGTCGCGGCATTGGTATTGTCGGTCTACGGTTGGCACGGCGTGGATCCGTTGTTCGCCTTTCTGATTGCCGGCTATATCCTGTATAGCGCCTGGGAGATTGTGCGTGAATCGCTGAGTCATTTGATGGACAGGGAGTTGCCGCAAGCTGATCGGGCGAAGATCAAGACGATCGTTGGCAACCATCCTCAGACGCGCGGCATGCATGATCTTCGTACCCGAAAGGCCGGTACGACATCCTTCATCCAGCTGCATCTGGAGCTGGATGCAAAGCTGAATCTTCTGGAAGCACATGCCATATCGGATGAGGTTGAAGCGGCGATCAGGAAAGTGTTCAGCGATTCTGAAGTGATTATTCATGAAGATCCGGCCGGACTGATGGAACCGAAACCGGCCTATGCCGAGGATGGCGGTCATTAATCGATTAGTCCCGGTTTCGATGCTGATGTCCGGGCTTTGTGCCGGCTTGCTGTTTCTTTCCTTCCCGGCCAGTGCGCAAACCGAAGTGATCCGGGTCGATTACCTGCCGCTCAGTGAAGCGGCAAGCGCGGCCCGCAGCCAGCTTTCCGCCAGCGGCTCCGTTGCGGCCATGCCGTCGAGAGGGTTATTGATCGTGGATGATGATGAAGATCATGTGCGACGGGTTCAGGCTTTATTGAAAAAACTGGATGTGCCTGCCCGGCAGTTCCGGGCCCGCGTCGAGATTGCAAGCCGGCAGCAGCGTGCACAGCAGGGGCTTGCCGTGGACGGTGAACTGCGTTTGCCGGGCGGCTGGAT
>CAZDJY010000003.1:0-3241 GCA_964505835.1 uncultured Zetaproteobacteria bacterium
GGGCGGCTCATGCCCTTAATCTTCACCGATTCGGCTTATTCGTCAAAGCCTGCGGATACATGATTCTCGAAGCGGGTATAGCGATGGATGAAGGTCAGCTTCACATCTCCGATCGGGCCGTTACGCTGCTTGGAGATGATGATCTCGGCCAGGCCTTCGTTTTCGGGCTTCTTGTTGTACACCTCATCACGGTAAATAAACATGATGACGTCGGCATCCTGCTCAATAGCGCCGGATTCGCGCAGATCGGACATGACCGGACGTTTATCGGCACGCTGCTCAAGCGAGCGGTTGAGCTGTGACAGGGCAATCACCGGAACATTCAGTTCCTTGGCCAGGCCTTTGAGCGCACGGGTGATCTCGGAGATTTCCTGAGCACGATTGTCGATATCGGAGCGCCCGGACATCAGCTGCACATAATCGATAACCACGAGGTCGAGGCCCTTGTTTTCGCGTTTCAGCCGGCGACATTTGGAGCGCAACTCAAGCACACCGATCGCAGGCGTGTCGTCGACAAAGATCTTCGATTCAGCCAGCGCTCCGCTCGATGCAGCAAGTTTGCGCCAGTCTTCCTGCGAGAAGCGGCCGGTTCTCAGATGTTGCATGTCAACGCGCGCTTCGGTGGCCAGCATACGCATGGCAATCTGCTGGGAAGACATTTCAAGGGAAAATACTGCGACAATGCCGGTTTCTTCCGAGCGCATGGACGCATTCTGGGCCAGATTCATCGAAAATGCCGTTTTACCCATACTCGGGCGGCCGGCAATAATCACCAGATCGCCGCGCTGCATGCCGGAGGTCATTTCGTCGAGCTTGTCGAAGCCTGTCGGAATGCCTGTAACGGCTTTCTTTTCTGCGTAGCGAGCTTCCAGCTCCTTATAGGTTTCGACCATCAGGTCGCCCATCTTGCTAAAGCTGGGGCGCGAACGATTGAAGCTCTCGGCTACCGACAGGATATCCTTTTCGGCCAGGTCGAGGTGTTCGTTGACCTCGCGGGCGGTATCTTCATAGACACTCTGTGAGACGTTGCTGCAAACGCCCAGAAGCTGCCGCAGCACGGCGCGTTCGCGCACGATATCAGCATAATGTTTAACATTGGCAGAGGTGGGGACGGAGCCGACAAGGTCGGCCAGATAGGCTTCACCGCCGCAGCTGGCCAGCTCTTCGCGGCGTTCGAGCTGATCCTTGATGGTCAGCGCATCGACGGGCTGACCGCGCGAGGCGAGATCGATAATGACATGAAAAATTCTGGCATTGGCCTCGGCATAAAAATGCTCGGCTAAAAGTGAGCCCTCCAGTCGTTCAAGAGCTTCGGGATCAAGCATGATCCCCCCGAGTACTGCCCGTTCCGCATCGTTGGAGTGCGGCGGGATACGCTCTCTGAGCGTATCAGTACGCAGGGGGATCGCTTGACTCAATGCTTCTCGGACTCAACCTTGATGGTCAGATCTGCCGTGACGTCAGGGTGCAGACGAACGCGGAAGGCATGCTCGCCGACTTCCTTGATCTGTTCATCCAGCAGAATGTTACTACGTTCCAGATTGTGTCCCTGTTCATTCAGCAGTTCAGCCAGATCATGCGTGCTGACTGAGCCGTACAGGTGCTGTCCGTCGGAAGTGGCGCGAACCAGTTCCAGGCTCAGGCCTGCAAGCGTTTCGGCATCAGCCTTGGCCTTGGCCAGGCTTTCCTGCTGCTTGCTTTCAAGCTGAGCGCGGCGGCGTTCGAAGATCTTACGGTTGCCATTGGTGGCTTCGCTTGCCTTACCCTGCGGAATCAGGAAGTTACGTCCGTAACCCGGGCGAACCGTGACTTCATCACCCACGTTACCCAGACCTGCTACGCGTTCCAAAAGAATCAATTGCATTTTTACTGTCCTCCAGTTGCCGACATAGTGCGGCGATAATCAAACCAAATATCCAGCAGTCCGATGATCACAAAAGGGATGATCATGGCGGACCACATCAATAACATCAAATACATCAGGCCGATGGCAAGCATCATGCCTTTCTGCTTGAGCCAGCTGTGCCCGACGGCAACACCTTGTGCGGCCAGCAACCCGCCCAGCAGAATAACGGCGTTGATGGCGATGTACTGCACATCATTTTCGCCGACATTGGCCAACACCAGCAGCGCCAGGAAAGCATAGGCCAGTCCCTTGCCAAAACGCAAGGTCAGCAGATCCTCACCGTGGCCGCGGTAGAAACCGTATTTCAGAGCGAATGTGCGTGCAAACACAATATCGCCCCACCAGGTGAACCACAGACCCAGCGCCATGATGCCCGGCAGAATAAGCTCGGTCATCTTGCGTGCCTGTTGCAACACCTGAGCCGCTTGCGGGTCAGTGCCGGATAGCTGCGTCTGCATGGCATCGAACATCGGTGCCAGCATTTGCCCGACCAGATCTCGCAGTCCGACATCCTGGGTCGAGCTGCCGATCAACATTGCCGCCAGTATGGCAAGCCCCATTCCCATGGCCAGATATTGAGCGCTTTTCCGCACTCCGTCCTGACGCATCACCGAGCTTGCCGCCGCGATCGGCAACAGCCCGTACAGGGTCAGCACGATCAGCCCGGGTATGAGCTCCAGGCCGGCCATGGCGCTGATGCCGATAGCTGCAATCGCTGCCACCTGAAAAGCAAACAACGTTCCACCGCCAAAGGTGATCAAAGCGATCAGTCCCGGCACCAGAACATGAATGCCAACGCCAAATGCCATTGCCAGCGTGGCCAGCAGTGGTATGCCTTGCAGCATGCCCGGCAGCCACAACACCGCCATTAGCATGACCACCATCAGGGTAGCGCATGGCAGACGGCGGGTCAGGATAAATGCTGCAGCCCTGGGCAAGGTGGACGGTGTTGCATTTTCCGTCATCTGCACATTTCCTGAGACCTAACTGCGGCGCTATCGCGCCACAAAAACATCACAATCAGTCGTGATGCAGCGGCGTGAAGGCCAGCAGAGCAAGCACGCGGGCACGTTTAATGGCCGTGGTCAGGCTACGCTGATGCTGGGCACAGGTGCCGGTAACACGTGACGGCAGAATCTTGTAACGCTCGGTCACAAAACTACGCAGCATCTCCGGATCCTTGTGGTCAATCTTCAGGCTCTTGTCTGCACAGAACTTGCAGAACTTGCGACGGCGGACAAAGCGGCCACCGCGACCACCGGCACGTGGGGCACCACGGCCCTGTGGACGATCACCCTGCGGACGTGTTCCTTGTGGACGATCACCCTGCGGACG
>CAZDJY010000003.1:3341-16486 GCA_964505835.1 uncultured Zetaproteobacteria bacterium
CGATCACCCTGCGGACGCTCGGCATTTGCCGGTGCAGCTGTTTTCTTTACTTCTTCACTCATTCGATTCTCCTAATCATCTCAACGGTTCAGGGGCCGGTATTCAGTCTGCCTGTTCAGAGGCATCTTTCGATGCATCAAGCCTGCGACACTGATCTACCCAGATTTCCACCTGTCCCCAACATGGTTCTCCGTCACGGCTGTAATATCGCCGCCGCAGACAACCTTCTACCATCACATGTTGCTCTTCCATGCCCATCAGTGTCTTGGCGATATCGCCCTGGGCACGTAAGGGTATGGGTTGCTGATCCTGAACTCCGGCTCGCACTGGCCCCAGTTTGGGCCGGGTTGTCAGGACTTCTGCAATCAGAGCCATACTCCCATCCGGGGTCCAGCGCTGACGAACAGAAGTTAGCCGGCCCGTAACACGGGCGCGGTTAAATTCAGGCGCTGGCTTCTGCTCCATCACTTGCTTCAGCTTCCTTCTTTGCCGGAGCTGCTTCTGCCGCTGCAGGCTCGGCCTTCTTGGTTTCTTCAGCAGGCTTGCTTTCATCTGCGGATGCGGAATCCTCAGATGGCTTGGCTGCTTCAGGCTTGCGGCGAATCAACGGAGACGGCTCATCGGAAAGTTCAGTTAGTTTGGTGGTCAGTGAACGGATAACACGCTCTTCCAGGCTGATGGCACGTTCAAGCGCCTTCAGTGCAGCCGGCTCGCCATCGGTGACAAGCAGGATGTAGTGACCACGTTTACGGTTGGCAATGGAATAAGCCAGCGGACGTGAGCCCCAGTTTTCGCGTTTAACGATACGGCCGCCGGCTTTTTCAACCTTGGCAACCAGATCATCGGTTAATTGTTCAGTGTTTTCCTGAGAGATGTCAGGGTTAACGATAAAAATAGTTTCGTAATACACGGCGCTCCTCTTGGTGTACGTCTATGCGTACGCCCCGGTACGATTAAGCGCGTCCGGAGCAAGGTATTTGCCTGCACGATTTCATCGGGCAGGGCGCGGCAGGATAAGAAGGGTTGTTGGAGAATGCAAGCCTTGTTTGATCATAAGTGCAATGAGCAAGTCTTGCTTACGGCTGCCGGATCAAAATGCATGGTTTTGCCAATGGGCTGCATTGAGGATACGCTTACCCTGCATGGGAAAGCATTTGAATGGAATCATGGTGAACGGAAGGCTGGCAGGAGCTCTGTTGATATTGCTGCTGTTTGCCGGCTGCGCATCCGCTCCGGTGAGTCGTTACGAGGATGACGCCCACAATTTCAGGGTACCTGAAGGGCATGCGCTGCTTTATCTGTACCGGGAAGGTATCGGCGGCAGTGTCGGCTATGACAAGGTGACGATTGACGGTAAACGAAGCCTGGAGGTGAGTGATGACGGATATTACGTCATTGAATTATCTCCCGGCGAACACACTGTCGAGCATCAGTGGGTGACGCTCGGCATTGGGCTTGGCTCGGGGCACACACAAAAGATTCAGATGCAGGTAGGGAAGATATATTGGCTTAATTTCTGGAGTCTGGATACGCTGGGGCACAATACCGAGTCCTATGGTCAGGCGGTCAGCGATATCAATTCCCTCGACTTCCTTGATTACTACGTCATGACGGATAGCCGGGCTTCGACAGCTAAATTGCGCGCTACGGAAGCACAATTGCAGGCGACGCATGCCAAGCTTCAGGCATCCCGGGCTGCGTCCGAAAAGGCCGCCCGCGCACGTGCTGCGAAGAAAATTTCGAGGCCGGCACCGCATCGCACTTCCAGGCACAAATCCAGACGCGCAGCTCCGCTTGTTCCTGATGATGGGACCGTTTTTCGCCAAACTCTGGCCGCGGCCATTCGCGGTGATCTGGCAGCCCAATATCGGGTCGGAATGCTGTACGATCAGGGTACCGGGGTGGAGAAGGACAGAGCGAACGCCGTGCACTGGTATCGCTTGGCTGCCGAGAAAGGCCATGTCCCGGCTCAGGTGCGGCTGGGGTTCATGTATCGATTCGGTGACGGGGTAGCACAGGATAATGATGAGGCCTTTAAATGGTACTATCTGGCATCGACCCAGGATAATGCCGAAGCGCATTTCTATCTTGGGCTGCAGTACGATGCCGGCATTGGCGTGCGGCGGGATCATGACAAGGCCATGGCCTTGTATATGAAATCAGCCGAACACGGATTCCCGCTGGCTCAGCTGTATATGGGTGAGATGTACAGCCGCGGTACGGTTGTCGGCAAAGATGATGCCCAGGCGGTGAAATGGTATCGCAAGGCTGCCATGCAGCACGCGCCTCTGGCCGAATTCAAGATGGGCGAGGTGTATGCGGCAGGGCGCGGCGTGGAGCAAAACGCCGCAGCTGCGACAGACTGGTTTTATAAGGCCGGCTTAACCTATCTTAAACAAGGCAAGAAGGACGATGCGCTGCGCTGCGTCGATCAGATCAATAAGCTGAAAGAACAGGCCTCGCCGGCGAATGCTCACCTCGGGGACAGACTCATGGATGCAATATATCGAAGCAGAAATATATCGAAGCAGAAATAACAGCACCATGATATCAGTTGGGGGGGGTTAGGGTTCGACTGTCTCGCGAACAGGGATGCCCTGTGCGGTCAGGTAGGCCTTGGTCTCGGCAATGGTGAAGGTGCCGAAATGGAAGATCGATGCGGCGAGCACCGCATCGGCTTTGCCTTCGCGCAGACCTTCAGCCAGATGTTCGAGCGTACCGACACCACCGGAGGCGATGACATTGGCGGATACGGCCTCGGATACAGCGCGAGTCAACGGGATGTCGTAGCCGTTCTTGGTGCCGTCGGCATCCATGCTGGTCAGCAGGATTTCCCCGGCCCCGAAATCACTCATCTTTCCGGCCCATTCCACGGCATCAATGCCGGTCGGCTTGCGACCGCCGTGCGTAAAGCATTCCCAGTGGCCGGAGAGTGGATCGCCAACGCGTTTGGCATCCACGGCGACGACAATGGTCGATGAGCCGAAGCGCTCAGCCGCCTCGCGCACGAACTCAGGATTGAAGATGGCGGCCGTATTGATCGATACCTTGTCTGCGCCGGCATGCAGCAGATTCTCGATATCAGTCAGCGCCTTGACCCCGCCGCCCACCGTGAGCGGCATAAATACATGCTCGGCCACATCAGTGACCATATGATACAGGGTATCTCGATTTTCATGGCTGGCGCGGATATCGAGAAAGGTCAGCTCGTCCGCACCCTGCTCGTCGTACTTGATCGCCGCTTCTACCGGGTCGCCGGCATCGATGATATCGACAAACTGCACACCCTTGACCACGCGCCCGTTGGCCACATCAAGGCAGGGGATGATTCTTTTGCTCAGCATCAGCCAAGCTCCTGCATGGCGGCGGCGAAGTCGATACTGCCTTCATAGATGGCACGGCCGGTGATAGCGCCGCAAATGCCGTTGCCAGCATGGTGTGCGCATGCTCTCACGTCTTCCATGCTTGATACGCCACCCGATACGATGACCGGGATGGAGATAGCCTTGGCCAGATTAACCGTCTCATCGATGTTCGGGCCGGTCATCATGCCGTCGCGGGCAATGTCGGTGTAGATGATGGCCGATACACCGTCATCCTCGAATCGTCTGGCCAGATCAACCGCCTTCACATTGGTGACATCATCCCAGCCGTGTACGGCGACCATGCCACCTTTGGCATCAATGCCGACACAGATGCGGCCGGGAAATTTGCGGCAGGCATCGACGACCAGCTGTGGATTGGAAACCGCAGCCGAACCGAGGATGACGCGTTGAACGCCGAGGCTTAAAATACCCTCGATCATGAATAGATCGCGCAGGCCGCCGCCAAGCTGAACAGGAATCGTCAGGGTGTCACAAATAGCCTGAATAGCCATGCGATTGGCAGGCTTGCCGGCAAAGGCGCCGTCCAGATCCACGACATGCAGGCGCGTGGCTCCCAAAGCTTGCCACTTTCCTGCCATGGCAGCCGGATCGTCACCGTAGTCGGTTGCATCATCCATGCGCCCCTGTTTCAGGCGCACGCAATGTCCGCCTTTCAGATCGATAGCGGGAATGAGTTCGAATGCATGGGTCATGGGTTCCACCGAATAAAGGATTCGAGCATCGCAAGCCCTGCGCGTTGCGATTTCTCGGGATGAAACTGCACGGCGACGATATTGTCGCGACCGATGGCTGCGGCAAAGGGGAAATCGCCGTAGGAGCAGGCGGCCAGCAGGTGATCGGGATTCTCGGGTGCGCAGTAATAGGCATGCACGTAATACACCTGTTGTCCGGAAAGCTTCGCCAGCACCGGGTGGGGGTCGCGACCCGAGGCAAGAATCACATCATTCCAGCCCATATGCGGGATCTTGAACCCGCGTTCGGGATGTGATTCGGGGAACGGGTTGACGCTGCCCGGAATCAGGCCGAGCCCTGCGTGCCGGCCGAATTCGTGAGAAACATCCATCAGCACCTGCATGCCAAGACAGATGCCGAGAAATGGCATGCCGTCATGAACCTTGCCCGCGATGGCTTCGCCGAGGCTGGTTTCCTGCAGCGCCCGGGCGCAATCGCGAAAGGCGCCCACGCCGGGCAGCACGATGCGGCTAACCTTGTCCAGATCTTCGGGCTTGCTGATCCATTGCACCTTGCCCCCGACATGCTCAAGGGCTTTGGAAATCGAGTGCATGTTGCCCATGCCGTAATCAATCAATCCAATCATTATGTCTTCTTTTAAGCAGTAATGGTTTTCATAGCCCACATGATGCGGGGCAGGCGAGCCTGATCGCACAGACCGAAGCAATCATCAAAGTGCACCCTTGGTTGAAGGGATGCCGGATTGACGAGGATCGGCCTCAACAGCCATGCGCAGCGCCCGGCCGAAGGCCTTGAAGACGGTTTCGATGATGTGATGGTTATTGACGCCGCGAATGCAATCGATGTGCAGTGTGATGCGCGCATGATTGCAGACAGCCTGAAAGAATTCCTTGAACAGGTCGACATCGAAATCACCGACGCGCTCCTTGGGAAAGTCCACGTGGTATTCAAGCCCGGGACGACCGGACAGATCCAGAACTACGCGAGACAAGGCTTCATCCAGCGGTACATAAGCATGTCCATAACGTACGATGCCGGCCTTGTCGCCCAGCGCATCGCGCAGCGATTCCCCTAGACAGATGCCGATATCCTCCACCGTGTGGTGGGCATCGATCTCCAGATCGCCACTGGCATCAATCGACAGATCTATCAGGCCGTGGCGACCGATCTGCTCCAGCATGTGATCGAAAAAAGGAATGCCGCTGGCAAGTTCTGTTTTGCCCGTACCATCAAGATCGAGAGACAGCTTGATGTCCGTTTCCTTGGTCTTGCGCTCAATGCTGGCGCTGCGTTGAATGGAATGGCTCATGACATGATCTCCCTCATGGTGGTCAGTACTGCATCGTTCTCAGCCGGGGTGCCGATGGTAATGCGCAGGCACTGGCTCAAAAGGCCTCCTGCGCCGTGCATATTCTTGATCAGGATACCGGCATCGAGCAATTGGTCAAAAACCTTTTGCGCTTTGGCCACCCGGATCAGGATGAAATTGGTTTGCGAAGGGAATACTTCCACGCCCTGAATCCCCATCAATGCAGCCGAAACGCGTCCCCGTTCGGCCCGGATATCAGCGGCCTGTTTCTCGAATATCTCGAAATGTTCGAACAGGAAGGCAGCGGAGCACTGGCTCAGGCTGTTGATATTATACGGCAGGCGCACTTTGTTCAGGTGGGCAATCGCATCCGCTTCGCCGAGCAGATATCCCAGCCTGAGCCCGGCCCAACCGAGCTTGGAAAAGGTGCGCAGGATCATCGTGTTCGGGCGAATCAGTGACACATGCGAGCGATCGGCAAACGGTCCATAGGCCTCATCAATGATCAGCAGCCCCTGGAAGTTGTCGGCGATTTTCCTGATGGTTATTTCCGGCCACAGATTGCCCGTCGGATTGTTGGGGCAGGCCAGGAATGCGATCTCGGCCTTTTCCCGGCCGCAGATTTTAAGGAACAGATCGGCATCGAGCGAAAAGTCCGGCTGCAAGGGTACGGTGGCAACAGGACGTTTAAGCCAGCGGGAAATCAGATCGTACATGACAAAAGTCGGGGCGGGGGTGACGCAGGTGCCGGCATCGACGGCCATGATCAGCATCTGGATGATTTCATCCGAGCCATTGCCGATCAGCACCTGTTCGGGGGCGACGCCTTCATGCGCGGCGATGGTTTGCCGAAGTTTGGCCATGTCTGCATCGGGATAGCGGTTGATGTTTGTCTGCGCAATCAACTCCGCCCAGGCCTGACGCAGTGAGTCAGGCAAGGGGTACGGGTTTTCCATTGCATCCAGCTTGATCAGTCCCTTGCTGTCCTGCACATGGTAGGCCGACAGGGAACGGATATCGGAGCGGATCATTGGCTGTCCTTCAGACGTAATTCAAGCGTCAGTGCATGCGCCTGCAATCCTTCGCGGTGGGCAAGGTGGGCTGCGGCAGGCCCGATGCTCTGTACGGCGGATTTACTGGCGCGAATAACGCTGCTGCGTTTCTGGAAATCATAGACGCCGAGGGGACTGGAAAAGCGCGCCGTGCGATTGGTTGGTAGCACATGGTTCGGGCCGGCAATGTAGTCGCCCAGCGCCTCGGGTACGAAATGACCGATAAAAATAGCGCCGGCATGTTTGATTTTGGGAAGCAGCGCCTCGGGTTTTTCCAGAGCAAGTTCCAGATGTTCGGGGGCAATTCGATTGACTGCATCGGCTGCCGCATCCCAGCTATCAACATGAATCAGGGCGCCGTGGGTTTCGACCGAGGCGCGGGCAATGGCTGCGCGTGGCAATACCTGCAGATGCGCCTCAATGGATTCGGCCACCTGATCAAGCAGGCGGGCATCGGTGGAGATAAGGATGCTCTGGGCCGCTTCATCGTGCTCGGCCTGGGACAGGAAGTCGGCTGCGATCCAGGCGGGATTGCCGCCATCGGCAACGACGACGATCTCCGACGGACCGGCAATCATATCGATGCCGCAGGTGCCGAATACCTGACGCTTGGCGGCCGCGACAAATTTGTTCCCCGGCCCTACGATCTTGTCGACCGGCGGGATTGATTCGGTGCCGTAGGCAAGGGCTGCAACGGCCTGTGCGCCACCCACGGCAAAGCCACGCTGCACGCCTGAAATATATCCGGCCGCCAGCACCAGCTCGTTCATTTCGCCGCCCGGTGTCGGCACCACCATGACAATCTCTTCAACCCCAGCCACGACAGCAGGGACGGCATTCATCAATACGGATGACGGGTAGGCTGCCTTGCCGCCGGGCACATACAGGCCGACGCGGTCCAGCGGCGTTACACGCTGACCCAATGTCATTCCGGCTGCGTCGGTATAGTCCCAGTCCTTCTGGATCTGATGTTCGTGATATTCACGGATGCGATCGGCTGCAAGTTGCAGGGCTTCGCGATCCTGATCGGATACATTCTGCCAGGCTTCCTGCATGCGTTCGCGGCTGATGACCATCGTCTCCGCCTGACAATCCCAGTGGTCAAAGCGGGCCGTATAATCGCACAGGGCAGCATCGCCGCGCTGCTTTACATCGGCGAGGATGCCTGCCACCAGATCCTGAACATCGGCTCCGGTATCGGTTTCGCGGGACAACAACGCATCAAGCTTCTCTGAAAAATCAGCATGGCTTGAATTCAGGCGTGTAATCTTACTGGTGGTCAGGGTCATAGCTTCTCCCGTGTGGCGACTGTTTTATCGATTGCTTCAGTTGTTATCGGCAACGGCATGTTTCAGATGCTCGATCAGGGGCAGGATCAGTGGTTTGCGGGTGGCGAAACTGGCCGGATTGACGATCAGACGGCTCGATATATCGAACAGGGTTGTTTCTTCAATCAAGCCATTGGCGCGCAATGTGCCACCGGTTTCAACCAGATCGACAATACGTTCGGCCATGCCGACCAGCGGTGCGAGTTCCATCGAGCCATATAGATGAATCACCTCGGCCTGCACACCCTGAGCAAGGAAATAATCGGTAGCCAACTGATCATATTTGGTGGCCACACGAATCCGGCTGCCGCGTTCCGGCGTTCCGGCCTCAACCAGAGCTTTCGGACCGCAGACGCATAAACGACAGCACCCGATCTTCAGATCCAGCGGCTCATAGACATGCGGCTTGCTTTCCAGAAGCGAATCGCGACCGGCAATACCCATATCCGCCGCACCCTGCTCGACATAGGTGCATACGTCGGCAGCGCGGATAATCAGGAAGCGAACAGGCGTTCCGTCACTCAGCGCGCCGTTGACCATCAGCTTGCGGGTGCTCAGCATATCCTCGCTGGCTGTCATGCCAGCGCGCATGAGCAGCGGCAATGTCTGCTCAAGGATGCGACCCTTGGACAGGGCAATCGTTAAAGGTTGATCAGGCATTCAGCATGGCTCCCTGCATCCAGTTTTCACTTACACTATGGCGCTTGATATGCGCGCCCAGCTTGCCGAGCTTTTCTTCAATGCGCTCATAACCGCGATCAATATGATACACACGCGACACCGTTGTTTCGCCTTCGGCAGCGAGCCCCGCCAAAACCAGCGAGGCCGAAGCACGCAGGTCGGTGGCCATGACCGGTGCGCCGGAAATTTTTTGCACGCCGTGCACCACTGCCGTGTTGCCGTCCAGCCGAATATCCGCACCCATGCGCGCCAGCTCCTGCACATGCATGAAGCGATTCTCAAAAATGCTCTCGTTGACCACGCTTGCTCCTTCAGCAAGCGTCATCATGGCCATGAACTGGGCCTGCAGATCAGTAGGGAAGCCCGGATGCGGGCGGGTGTGGATGTCAACGGCTTGCAGTCTGCCGTTGGCTTTGCAGCGGATAAAGCCCTCGCCCGTTTCGACGGTGGCACCGGCATCTTTAACGCGTGCAAGAAATGCATCGAGCATGCCTGCATCGGTGTCGGTGACGGTGACATCACCGTCGGTAATCAGGCCGGCAGCAAGATAGGTGGCGGTTTCGATGCGGTCGGCGATGGTCGTGATGTCGCCGCCATTCAGGCGCTCGACGCCGCGAATGGTAATGCAATCACTGCCGTCGCCTTCGATATCGGCGCCAAGGGCACGCAGTGCCTCGGCCAGATTGACAATCTCCGGTTCGCGGGCGGCATTATCGAGGATGGTTTCACCCGTAGCCAGAACGGCCGCCATCATCAGGTTCTCGGTGCCCGTCACGGTCACCTGATCGAAAACGATGCGTGTGCCATGCAGCCCTTTGTCTGCCGTGGCAACGATATCACCCTGTTCAACTTCAATACTCGCGCCCATAGCCTCCAGACCCTTCAAATGCATATCAATGGGGCGCGCGCCGATAGCACAACCGCCGGGCAGGCTGACGCGTGCCTTGCCAAAGCGGGTCAGCAGAGGGCCGAGCACAATGGCCGAGGCACGCATGGTTTTTACCAGTTCATACGGAGCTTCGGGCTTGTCGGCTTTGCGGGTATCGACATGCAGGCAGTGTTGATCGTCATAAGCCACGTCCGCACCCTGCCAGGCCAGCAGGGTCATCATGGTGGAGATGTCACGCAGATGCGGGATGCGCCGGTAGCGCACCGGCCCATCGATCAGGATGGCGGCAGCGAGCAGTGGCAGGGCCGCATTTTTTGCGCCGCTGGATTCCACGCTTCCTGTCAGCGGCACGCCGCCCTGAATGATTATTTTATCCATGAAAGTACCCGTTGCATTTTGCGCGAACGCTAGCGGTTGCAGGCAGGGCGAACAATGACCGGTGTAGCCGGTTGGCAGAGCTGTTTTTCGGCTGAGGTCGAGTGTTGCAATCAAGTGACCTGGGGGTATGGCAAAGCTCTGGATGAGTGCGTGCCTGTGCATAATGGCTGACAGGCGCATTTACAGAGCTATGATTCGCTCCCATGTCCGTTTATACCGAACTCACCCAGACCGATATCGCCGCCATTCTTGCAGACTACTCTCTGGGAGAGTTGCACGGCTTTGAAGGCATTGCCGCCGGCATCGAAAACAGTAATTTCTTTATCGATACCGATGCCGGACGTTTTGTGCTGACAATCTTTGAACGCATGCAGGCAGATGAGTTGCCGTATTTTATGCGCCTGATGCGCCATCTTGCGGGGCATGGTCTGCCGTGCCCGGATGTGCAGCCCAGACACGATGACAGCCTGCTGTTTACCTTGCCGACCGATGATGGGGACAAGCAGGGATGCATTGTCTCCTGTTTGCATGGTAAAACGCTAGAGGAGCTGAATGTCACTCAATTGAAAGCCTCGGGTTATGCGCTGGCAACTCTGCATCTGGCGGGGGCTGATTTTCCTGAGCAGCGCACCAATCCGACATGTGCCTCGTGGTTGGCCGAGACTATTACCAGGGTGACGGAGAAAACGGCTGAACAATACGGTTTGGAAGCAGCCGATTTATTACAGCAAGAGCTTGCCTATCAGCAGCAGGTCGATATGGATGGACTTAGGGGCGGACTGCCCTGCGGTGTCATTCATGGCGATCTGTTTTGCGACAATATCCTTTTTGAGGGCGATGCGGTGGCTGGCATTATTGATTTTTATTATGCTCACACGGCTCCCTTCGTGATGGATATCGCCATCTCCCTGAATGCCCAGGCAGTGCTGCTTGGTCATCAGGATGCTCCGCGCATGCAGGCTTTTCTGGATGGCTATCAGTCCGTGCGCAGACTGACCTCCGTCGAGAAGGATGCATTGCCGGACATGCTGCGCCTGTCTGCCCTTCGCTTCTGGGTATCACGCTTATTCGATGCGCTGTTTCCGCGCGGCGGTGCGATGACGCAAACGAAGAACCCGGAGGAGTACCGGCACAAGCTGCTACAGCATCGTCATAGCTGATCCCGTTTTCGTCAGGTGAACAGGCCCCAACTCTTGTTTTGCTCACTGTAACCTGGTAGGGGTTTGGCGGTTCGTCTGTTTTCTGCTACAACATTAGCCATGCCTTTGTTCTCATCCTCCGATTCCAGCCAGTCATTTGGCTCCTGGTATATTCGCAAGCGCGCCATCGGGCTTCTGATTTTGATTACCATTGCAATGATAGCGACATTATTCATTGTATCATCCAGGCAATTATCCGCGGCTCTTGAGGATGGCATGACCGATGATCTGGCCGAGTCGACGACCCTGATCAGCCGCAGCATTGAGCGCGAACGCCACAAGATGAAAGGTAAGTTGCGCCTGCTGCTCGGCGATGATGATTTAATGGCCGCCTTTGTTGCCCGGCAGAGGGATAAGTTGGCTGACAAGGCCTCGCCGGTGATGAGTACATTAAGGGATCAGGGATTTACGCACTTTTATTTTATTGACCCGAAACTGAAGGTTTTTTTTCGGGCACATCAGCCAGAGCGCCATGGCGACACACTGAAGCGCGCGACGGCAAGAAAAGCGCAACGCACTATGCAGCCTGCGTCGGGCATCGAGATGGGGGTACTGGGAACGCTGACCCTGCGGGTGGTTGCGCCACTATCCATCGATGGCAAACCTGAAGGCTTTATCGAACTGGGTAAGGAATTGACCTCGATTGTCCATGAGGTACATCAGGATATTGATGTTCAGGCTTTGCTTGCCATGCATAAGAGCGATCTGAGCCAGACATCATGGCAGGAAGGTGCGGTTCTGTCCGGCTATCACTATGCATGGCAAAGCTTTGCTGATTATGCAGTGATGGACCATGAGCATGAACTCGATCTGGCTGCCTATGCAGCAGCGATCAAGCTGGCATTGGCTGGCAATATAGAACGGTGGCACGAGGTGAATGGCACTTCTGTCAGTGTAAGTGCCCAGCCGCTGAAGATTCTGAGTGGCGGCCAGGACATTATGCTGGTGGCATTGCGCGATGTCAGCGATCTGATTGCCAGCTACCATCAACGGCAAACGCAGACCGCCTACCTGTTGGCACTGTTGTTGTTGATCGGCATAGTACTGATATGGGCGGCAATGGCGCGAGCTGATCGGCGGCTGTATACCTACCATGCAGAAATGGAGCGGGCAGTGGCCGAGCGTACGGCCGAGCTTAGTGCCAGCAATCACGAACTTGAATCCTTTGCCTATGCCGTATCGCATGATCTGCGCGCGCCGCTACGAACGATGGACGGCTTTTCGGAGGCCTTGCTGCAGGATTATGCGATGGAACTTGATGCGCAGGGTGCTCATTTTCTCGAGCGCATTCGAGCCGGCTCCCAGCGTATGGCTCAGATGATTGATGCATTGCTCAGGCTATCGCGGGTGTCGCGCCGGGAAATGGCTCTCGAGGCGGTCAGCCTGAGCGAGATATGTACAAAATCCCTGCAAAATCTCCATCAACAACAGCCAGAGCGGGAGATGGAGAGTCATGTCCAGCCCGATGTGCGGGTGATGGGTGACTGGATGCTGTTGTCCATTGCACTGGAGAATTTGCTCTCCAATGCATGGAAGTTCACTGCCGGGCGGCATCCTGCCCAGATTGAATTCGGTGCCGAAAGGCGGCAGGGTGAGCTTGTCTGCTGGATAAAAGATAACGGAGCCGGCTTCGATCCGGCCTATGCGGACAAGCTGTTTGGCGCTTTTCAGCGCCTGCATACTCAGGATGAGTTTGAAGGCATCGGTATCGGGTTGGCCACGGTGCAACGTATCGTCAGCCGCCATGCCGGACGCGTCTGGGCTGAGGGATCCCCGGATCAAGGAGCTACTTTTTTTATGGCATTTCCGGATGCCACGGGGGATTCATGAATCAACAGCATGGGATGACCGAATGTCAGCACTTGCTTCTCGTCGAGGATAATCCCGATGACGAGGCTATGACGCTACGCTCCCTGAATAAGAGTCAACTGGGTAATCGCGTGGATGTGGTACGCGATGGTAAGGCGGCGCTGGATTATTTTTTTGATGCCGAAGGAGGCTTGTGCCGTGATCCCAAGCAATTTCCGGCAATGGTTTTGCTGGATTTGAAGTTGCCCAAGGTGGATGGTCTGCAGGTGCTTAAAGCCCTGCGCGCGCATGATGCGACGGCTATGCTGCCGGTGGTCGTATTCACATCTTCCGATCTGGATCGGGATATTGTTGAAAGTTATAAGCTGGGCGCCAATAGTTTTGTTTCCAAACCTGTGAATATCAATGATTTTTTTGCTGC
>CAZDJY010000003.1:16586-29859 GCA_964505835.1 uncultured Zetaproteobacteria bacterium
GCCCGTCATTTCGTCAACAAGAATAACCTGGAGAGGTTGCCGCAGGTTGCATCCCTGTGTCTGATGGAAGTTAAATCCAGTCTGCGGGACAAGTATGATGAGCAGGTGCGCGAGCAATTGTCGCGGCTGGAGGCGATCAAGAATCTTGCCGGCGGCGTGGCCCATGATTTCAACAATGTGCTGGCAGCGATCAGTAATGCCGCCTACCTGATCCGCGCTCAGGCAGAGGAGAACCCCAAGCTTAAGTGTTCCGTCAATATCATTGAAAAGTCGGTGGATCGGGGCGCAGCAACAGCCCGGAAACTTCTTGAGTTTGCGCGTGGCGGGCGCTTTGAGTCCAGGCGGATTGGGCTGCATGAACTGGTCGAACAGGCACTGGAGCATTCTGATCTGGATATACCATCAAGTATTCAGATAGAGGTGCATGATGCAGCGGATCAGGGCGTCGCCGGTGAAATCCTGGGCGATGCTTTGCAGTTGAAGAGCCTGCTGATCGGCATTATCAGCAATGCGGTCGAGGCCATGGGCATGGGCGGGCACATCGATGTGTATATGGACGAATGGCATGTGCATGACGATGACGCTGAAGCTTATCCGGGCTTGCATGCCGGGACATTCGAGAGATGCCGGGTGGTCGATAATGGCTTCGGTATGGATGATACGCTGTTGGCGCATGTCTTTGAGCCCTTCTTTACGACCAAGTTCCAGGGCCGAGGACTGGGTTTGGCGGCTGCCTACGGGATCATGAAGGGGCATCATGGTTTTATCTATATCGACAGCGAACCGGGTCAGGGCACGACGGTGACGTTGCTGTTCCCGAAGCATAGCGAAGGCGAATGATTGATTCGGTGGCTTGCATGATCTGAGCCACTCGTCTATACATATCAGCAGGCAAGGGGAGACGATTATTGACCGTTAATCATGTAATTGATGCTGAGCTTGGCGTGGTGTTTACGACACTGCGCGGCGCAGTCACCTTCAAAGAGTTCGCCCGGCATCTACAGGATCTGGACGGGGATCCCGACTTTCGGCCGGATATGATGGAACTGCTGGACGGCAATGATGCCGGAACCGACGAGTTTGATGTCGAGCAGATGATGTCATTCAAGGATTCGTATGTTTGGGGTCCTGGCGCCAGGCGGGCGTTGGTCTGTAACAGTGATCTGGTCTTCGGACTGTTTCGCATGTTTCAGATCACCTCGGGCGATGCGCATGGGGAGATCAAGCTTTTTCGCGATATAGATGAAGCGCGCACCTGGCTGGGGCTGGCTCATTAACGGGTCTTAGGGAGAATCTGAAAAAGCGAATCAAGCCTTTCTTGTATGGCATGAGCCGTATGGCATGAACTGTATGCCATACGGCGGCCCCAAGCTGTTTTTCTCTACCCTGCATCGATATATACGGCATGGAATATGCTAGTTATTCCTATCAATTTCCTATCAATTTGGGGAGTAACAGCCTATGCCATCATGCCTTAGCCATGAAATACCCGCCAGTGTGCTGCTGGTGGATGAACAGAAGCTGGTGCATATGGGCGCAGAAACTGTTGGCCGATGTCGAAGATATCGAGCTGCACTCCTGCTACGACGGTACTCAGGCGGTGGCCAGGGCGAAGCATCTCGGGCCAACTGTGATCCTGCAGGATATCAATATGCCGGATGTGAATGGGCTGGATTTATTGCACGAATACCATCTCTCACCGGCTATTGCCAATATTCCGGTGCTGATACTCTCGGGGACCGATTCGGTGGAGACTAAGGCTGAGGCTTTCGCCCGCGGGGCAAGTGATTATCTGGTCAAAATGCCTCACAAGATTGAATTGATTGCTCGCATTCGTTCCCATTCGAGGGCCTATACCGATCATCTGGAACGCGAGGCTGCACTTAAGGAGCTGGAGCAGGAACGCCGGAAACTGGCCGAGGCATACAGGGAACTTGAATTGTTCTCCTCGCTGGACTGTTTGACCAATATTGCCAATCGCCGTTTTTTTGACGAGACCTTTAGCAAGGAATGGCAGCGTGCGATGCGCGCTACTGAACCGCTATCTCTGATTATGGTCGATGTGGATCATTTCAAGTCGTATAACGATAACTATGGCCATCAGGCCGGCGACGAATGCCTGAAGCAGGTGGCTCAGGCGTTGAAGGATATGCTGCACCGGCCAACTGATCTGGTGGCGCGTTATGGCGGCGAGGAATTTGTCGTGCTATTGCCCGGCACTCATGCGGCAGGTGCTGCAGCGATCGGCGAGCAGTTGAGATGCGCGGTGCATCATCTTGGATTACCGCATGAAGTTTCAAAGGTCGATGAGGCTGTGACCATCAGTCTGGGCGTAGCGACAGCCGTGCCGATGCTTAAACATCAGCCCGAAGCTTTGTTGAAAATTGCCGATGAATCATTGTATTCGGCCAAGGATGAAGGGCGCAACCGGGTGATTTGTGGGGTGTTGCAGCTTTTTTGTTACTCCAGCCGATAAACAGCGGTGCCGGAGATCAGGTCGTGCAGGCCCTGGCGCTCGCGGGTCAGCATCATCACCAGCAGTGAAAAAGCCGGCAAAGCAGCAGAGATAAAGAACAGCAGATGGTTGGTGTCCCGGTACATCATGTAAACCAGCGTCATACCCAGAGCCACCCAGGTCAACATCAGGCCGGCAAAACGAAATGTCGCGGCCAGCATGGTCAGTGAGTCGCCCGAACCAATCATGGCAACCTGAAGCTTCCATGGGCGCATACCGGTGGTTGCGCCGCCGCGCGTCCAGAAGCCTACAAAATAGGCATAGGCGATGGTGGTGATTAACAGCCCCTTGATCCATTGATCGATGGCTCCGAAGGCCTGCTCGGCGAGAGTGACCGGAATAAAACCCAGAAACAGCAGCCCGATCAGGATCAGACTATCATAACCGCTGGCCAGCATGCGGATGCCAACCCCGGCCGTTACTGCTTTAGGACGTGCGTTTTCAGCCATACTGTTCTCCCGTGAATCATCCAGCTTGCGATGAACAGCGCGCATAATGCCAGCACCACCGAGGCACCGGAAGGCCAATCATAGGCATAAGACCAAAGCAGGCCGGCAATCGCGCCGGTCAGAGAAAAGGCAATGGAGATCAGCCAGAGCCCGAACAGGGAGCGTCCCCAGAACCAGGCGCATGCGGCAGGCAGGATCATCAATCCGGCCGTCAAAACGATGCCGGCCAGCTTGACGCACAGAATGACGGTCAGGCCGACCATGCCGTACAGCAGGAATCTGAGCCCTGCTACAGGTAGACCGGAGGCGGATGCAGTAACGCTGTCAAAGGCGATGCTCCACCAGCTGCGCGCGGCAAGTAGTTGCACAGCAAGGATGATGACACCGATCAACCACAGCCAGCGTACATCTTCCGGCGCAATGGTCAGAATATTGCCGAACAGCAGGCCGAACAGGTCGACCTGTGCTTTGGGGGCAGTGGATACCAGAATGATGCCCAGCGACATACTGCCAGCGAACAGGATGCCTGTGCCGGCATCTTCACTGATGCCCTGGCGTTCGGGGATAAGAGCCAGCAAAAGAGCAATGAATACCGCAAAGGCAGCCGCAGCAGGCAGCAGGGGCAGGGATAGCGTTAATGCCAGCCCCATGCCTGCCAATGACGCATGCGATACGCCGACAGTCAGGAAAGATAAGCGGTGCGCCATGATCATCACCGACATCGAGGCGGTCACAATGGCAATGAGCAGGGCCGGTTCAAGGCTTTCGCGCATAACGGGGCTGGCTAAAAACTGGTTAAGGAAATCAATCATGTCGGTGTTCCCCTGCACGCGCGCCCGGTGCACAGCCGATACATGACTCATCGTGTGCCATGATGCGAATATGTTCGCCGTACATGGATTGCCAGATGCTTTCGGGGATCTGCTCGCCACGCATAGCATGATGATGGATACGGCGATTCAGGCAGGCCACAGAATCCACATGGCTGCTGATAGCGGCAATATCATGTTCGACCATGATCACACTCATGCCATTCTCATCGCACAGGCGGCGGAGCAGCATGAATAATTTTTCCTGACGGGCGCTGTCCAGTGCGGCGGACGGCTCATCCAGCAACAGCAGACGCGGTTGGCTCACCAGAGCACGGGCAATGCGAACGCGTTGGCGCTGGCCACCGGACAGATGACGAAAATCGGCATCGGCATGCTGCTGCATGTCCACCAGCGCCAGCGCATCCATGATCGGCTCGTGCATTGGAGTGTGCCAACGCAGCGGGTTGGCATAGCCAGGCATACCCATGGCAACCACCTCGCTTACGCGCATCGGCAGGCGCGGTTGGTGTTCGTGCAATTGATGCAAAAAACCAATCTGACTGAGTAGCTTGCGGTGATTGAATCGGTGCAGGCACTGGCCGAATAGGTCGATGTGGCCGCTATCGGTCGGTATCAGGCCGGCAATGATATTCAACAGCGTGCTTTTGCCGGCGCCATTGGGTCCGACAATGCCGAGAAAGTGACCGGCTTCCAGGCTTAGATTGATATCTTCAAGAATCGGCTTGGCAGCAGAACCCAGACGGATGTTCGATAGTTGGACGAGGGGAGCGCTCACGGTTGCTGTGGCTCTCTGGCTGGCTTTGGAATCAGCGCCAGATTCCGCTGCATAAGGACAAGCCATGATTCCCCGCAGACTCCCAGTGGGTCAAGTGTCAGACGTGGGGGTTGCTGATTGGCATGTCGGGCCAGCCAGTCGAGAGGTCGGCTGCTATGGGCTGTATCGGCCAGCAACCATGTATCCGGGTGTTCATTCAGGGCATGCAAGGCATACTCCAGCACCCTGGGGCCGGATTCGTGACCATGATGTTCGGATTCGAGCACCGCGCGTATGGGGACACCCATATCCAGCATCAACTGCTGCCAGGATGGATGCTGCATGATAACGCCGCCGACCTGATCAAGAGCCTGGCGCCATTGTTGCTCTATCTCTCGGATTTGCACCAGTGCCGCAGCCAGATTCTGCTCGATCGCGGAGGCATGCCCGGGATGCAGCTGCTTTAGTCTCTCAGCCAGTTTCGGGGCGATATGCTTAACCGCCAAGGGGCTAAGCCATGCGTGACTCAGCGATGGCCACAGATCGAGCATGTTTGCGTGACGGGGCGGGAGTGGCCAGTCTCCATCATCAATCGATGCACGCAGCAACAAACGCGACTGTCGCAAGGATTCAATGGTGCGTGGGCGTAGTTGAAAATGATGTGGATCAGCACCTTTTTTTAACAGACAAATGACCGAAACATCCGGATCAAGCATGGCAACCAAACCGGACAGAGGTGGCAGGGTGACGGCGACTTCCGGGCTTGCGGCTTGCGCGGATTCGCTGCCATAAGTAAACGTAGGGGCAAAAGCAGGTGCAAGCAGTAGCAGTGCTGCGATGGTGAGAACGGTGCCCATCGGGCATCTTTTTTTATCCCCGGGGCTTGCCATGACGACAGGTTGATTGGAAGAATAGCGGCCAATCATCATTCGTCTTCCTGAGAAAAAACGTCTATGCTTGTCGGTGACTGCATGTCTGTCTCTGGTTGGTGGACGGCTTGGCAGGGCGATGGGATGCTGTCTGATAGGATACTGTCCGGGAAACCTGTCGGGACTGTGAATTTCGGGCTCATGCGGCCGATGCTAGGGAGCAGGGTGATTTCAGGCAATGTGCAAACACGTTGCCAGACCATAGTTTAGGAGTGGGGATGTATAAATTGAATGACATGGCATTGCTCGGATGATTTCGCCCGAGTATTTCGGTTTTCGCTGGAGCTGGTATCGACCGATTCTGAATCGCGGCGAAAAGCCGTCGGATCGTTGCCGGGTTGAGTCCAGGCGCCTGCCCATCCGTATAGCCGGTAAGGATGCAGGTGAATATATTCCCTATGCCGTGCATTCCGAAATCGACGCAAGTATTTCAACGGCTTTGCGCCATCTGCAGGAATATGCCATCCGCTATATCGTCAAAGGTGAAAAGGTCTCGGCTCATCAATTGCCGACCATGGATGCGAAAGCCCGGGCGATGGTTGGTTATTTGCGCAAGCAATATCCGCATCTGCCGCTGCGTTTGCTGCACCACTGGTGTGCCGATCCAAAGGGCGCACCGGCACTGTTGTCGGTTTGGGAAGGTTTGTGGGAACAGGGCTGGAAACAGGATCAACTTGATGTGGCGCCCTGGGTGCCGGCGCTGAATGTGTTGATTCTGAGACTTATGCGTCAGGCCATTGCCGGACTTCCGGGCGACGAGCCGGCAACCACCAGTCATGTCACTTTGAGCATGGTTGGCGGGCTGTATGTCTGGGCCTTGCAGGAGTTCTTGAAACGCTATCTCGAGGGTGTGGTCGAGGTGACCCGTATTGCCAGTTATGAAGCGATGATGCTGCCATGTACGCCCATGGCATTTCTGCCCGAACAACCGGACGATTCCCTGCTCGGTGATGAACGGCATGTGATCCGCGCCTACGGACTTGAGGCGGATATCGTGCCGCGCATGCGAAAGTTGCGCGAGAAGGTTGGGGCTAAGAATGAGGGCGGTATTCTGGCCCTGCTGGCCAAGGATAATTTGGGCGATCATCTGCTCAAACGAACCTGGGCCAGGTTGTCGTTATGGAAGCTCGCGGCGAAGAGCGGTTATGGCGGTTGGATGGATTATGTGCTGCATGCCAAGAAGCTGGATCAGCTAATTAGCGGGCAGTTGAGCTTGGAGAGCGCAGCTTTGGAATGTCTGAAGAATTTCCGTGAGGAGCCTGTGGCGCAGTGGCTACTTGCACTATTGAAGGATGGTCGTTCAGCCAATTCGGCCGGTGAGCCCTGGAAACGTGATGATATTACACTGAATGCTTTTCGCGTGTTTGAAGAGGATGTGCATGTCGAAATCGGTCGCCGTAAGGCCGAGCGTAACTGGCTGGATCGCAAGCCCGAGCTGGCAGCCAAGGCGCGTGGCGCTGAAGCGGATAAGGCGTTCGAGCAGGCCTATGAAGACGGAGAGCTGGTATTTATTCAACCGAATGTGAACAGGGCGCTGCACAGCGGAAAATCGCTGGCATTGCGGCAGGCATGCCTGCGCATCGAATGGTCGGATTATCTGGCTGGCATGCATGCACTGCATGGCATTGCTGCAGCGAACTTTCTTGAGCAGAGCTTCCTGCCAGGCGTACTGAATGTGTTTGAGCAGCAGGATGGCCTGTTCCTCGATGAATGCTCTTCCTCCGGTTGCCTGCTGCGGGGATCGGTGATTTCACTGGTGCAGGCAGCGGCAGCCCTGCGTCATCAGTTGAGAGATTGGTATCTGGAAAGATCAGACAATGACGAGGCCAGTATGCCGTCCTTGTCGATGTGCGTGGCGTTGATCGGCGAATGGATGTTTTCACAGGCCACTCATGCCAAGCTGGGCGAGCGCAAGATTGCCTTTGCTCTGGCTGTGCCTCAGGCCGATGCAGGCGTTTCCAGAGATTGCGGCGTCGGCCGGCTGATCGCTTACCGGGACTATAAATCGGGATTGCAGCCATTTGGCAGCGTGCGTGTCGAAACAGTGGATTCCGGCGTCGGGCAGAATGTGAATGTTTTATATAATAACGGCCTTGCCTTGACTTCCCCTGTGGTGTCAGAGCTTACCTCCGCTCTGGCCAATAAAGCCAATATCAGAGAATTGCGCCTTGAAGCGAAGCAGACGTCAGGCGTTCTGGATGAATACCGTTTGCCGCAGGGTGGCTTGCATTTGGTGGTTATTCAGCTCCGTGGCGGGGATTCGCCTCCGCTGTTGCTGGCGCGAGCTGGCAAGGCTTGTTTGGGCGGTGTTGACGTTGATGTGTTTGAATTGCTGGATAGTGAATCCAAAGCGGCCAAACGCATTATCGAGAACGGGCTGCCCCACTGGGGCGGCTGATTGAGCATTGAGTATCCCGGCTTTGGCCGGCACTGGCTGACGCATTCGACAATTTCCGTGCCTGCCAAACGATTGGCTGTTGCCTGGTCGGGCGGGGCGGATTCCACTGCTCTTTTGCTGGCTCTGAAGGCTGCCGGTCATGATGTTACGGTCTGGCATATCGATCACGGCTGGCGGGAGCAGTCCGCTGAACAGGCCAAGGCATTGGCCGGGCTGGCCCGGACATGGGGTGTGCCATTCTGTAAGACGCGTTTGGAGCCGAGGTCGTCCGCCAATCTGGAGGCCGGTGCGCGCGCTGATCGTTATCATCAGTTCGAGGTGTGGGGCAGGGAACAAGGGATTTCAAACGTTTGTCTGGGGCATCAACGCGATGATCAGGCCGAAACCGTATGTATGCGCCTGTTGCAGGGGGCAGGCCCCCGCGGGTGTCGTGGCATGGCGAGTGAGCGTCGGCATGGAGCCTTGAACATTCTTCGGCCATTATTGCATGTGTCGTCTGCAGAGTTGCGCGCCGCGCTCAGTGAGATCGGGGCGGGATGGATCGAGGATGCAAGTAATCAGGATGTCCGTTTCCGGCGGAATCTGGTGCGGCAACGATTGTTCCCGGCCATGCGTAGGGCTGATTGCCAGCCCGATGATTTATTTCTCGGTTGGCAGAGAGCGGCTGAGCGTTTGAGTGTCAGGCTGGATCAAGAGGCTCAGGCCTTGTTTGAGTATTCGATCGAGGGTTTTGAAGGTGTGTGCGTGCGCTGGAGCGATTGGGCGGCTGCCAGTCAGCCGGTGCGGGCGAGAGCCCTGCAATTGATGATGGCACGCCTGTTTGGCGAGGGTGTAACGCCCGGCCGCCGGCATATCGAATTGGCAGAAAGCTGGACCAAGCGCAGTGGTCTGGGCGGGCTGGATTTATCGCGCTGTCGCCTGCAACGGCGCAGCAGATTCTTGCATCTGGAGCCGACAACGGCAGGTTTGCACGGCTGATTTGAGTCGGCCCGTGTGTGTTTACGGTATTTTTGCTGTTTGAATCGGGCATGTTTCTTGTTGAACCGAGCGAGATATGGCTTGATTGGCCTATGGATTGCTTCATGTTTTGTTCATCTTGTTAGCGGCAGGTTTTGCTTGTTAACTGGCCGTGCGGGACTGCTGTGAACGCATATGGCGCTTATAAAGGTGTGGGGAAGCGGCGAACGGGTTGGAAACCCGAATTCATGCAAAGAGGATTTGTGAATGGGTAAGAATGTATTGTTATGGCTGGTGATTGGTCTGACCATGATGAGTTTATTTAATATGTTTTCGTCACCGATGGCCAAGGGCGAAAAGATGGCTTATTCGACCTTTGTCGAAAAGGTCAATCAGGGCATGGTCGAAACTGCTACGATCAAGGATCGCGAGGTGGTCGGTCAGTTCCGGGATGCCAGCGGCGAGCTGAAGAATTTCGATGTCACGGTGCCCAACGACCCGAACCTGTACCAGCGTCTTCTGGATCAGCATGTGATGGTCAATGTGAAGGAAAAGGATGAGGTTCCGTTCTTTCTGTCAGTATTGATTTCATGGTTCCCGATGCTTCTGTTGATTGCCGTTTGGGTGTTTTTCATGCGCCAGATGCAGGGCGGCGGCAAGGGCGGTGCGATGTCGTTCGGTAAGAGCCGTGCCAAGCTATTGAACGAGAACACCAACCGGGTGACCTTCGAGGATGTGGCCGGTTGTGATGAGGCCAAGCAGGAGGTCACTGAGGTGATCGAATTCCTGCGCGATCCTTCCAAGTTTACCCGACTCGGCGGCAAGATTCCCAAGGGTGTGCTGCTGGTGGGCCCTCCGGGGACAGGTAAAACACTGCTGGCGCGTGCGATTGCCGGTGAGGCCGAGGTTCCGTTTTTCTCGATTTCCGGCTCTGACTTTGTCGAAATGTTTGTTGGTGTCGGCGCATCACGCGTGCGCGATATGTTTGAACAGGCCAAGAAGAGTGCGCCGTGCATCATCTTTGTTGATGAAATCGATGCCATGGGTCGTCATCGCGGTGCTGGAATCGGTGGCGGCAACGATGAGCGCGAACAAACGCTGAACCAGATGCTGGTGGAGATGGATGGCTTTGAATCGAATGAAGGCGTGATTCTGGTGGCTGCCACCAACCGTCCCGATGTGCTTGATCCGGCGCTGCTGCGTCCGGGCCGATTCGATCGGCAGGTGGTCGTGCCAAGGCCCGATTTGCTGGGTCGCGAGCAGATTCTGAAGGTGCATATGCGCAAGGTGCCGCTGGGTAGCGATGTGAATGCCAAGGAACTGGCTCAGGGTACGCCGGGCTTTTCTGGCGCTGATCTGGCCAATCTGGTCAATGAGGCTGCTCTGAATGCTGCCAGATTTGATCGCGATAAGGTTATGCGCGCTGACTTCGAATCGGCCAAGGATAAGGTGATGATGGGCACCGAACGGCGCTCGATGATCATTTCCGATGATCAGAAGAAGACCACAGCCTATCATGAGGCAGGCCACACACTGGTCGCTAAATATCTGAAAACGGCTGATCCTGTGCACAAGGTGAGCATCATTCCGCGCGGCCAGGCACTGGGCGTGACCATGCAGCTGCCGGAAGAGGATCGTTTTAATCATGATCGCGATTATCTGATCGATCAGATTTCCATCATGATGGGCGGCCGTTTGGGAGAGGAATTGGTATTGGGTCAGATGACTACGGGCGCATCGAATGATTTCGAGCGGGCTACTCAACTGGCACGCAATATGGTGACCCAGTGGGGCATGAGCGATGAACTGGGGCCGATGGTCTACGGTGAGCGTGAGCACGAGCCATTCCTGGGCCGTGAGATTACCCGCCAGACCAATATCTCCGAGGAAACGGCGCGTAAGATCGATGCGGTTGTCCGCCGATTGATCGAGGATAATTATGCGCGTGCGAAAAATATACTTGAAGAGCATATGGAACAGCTGCACCTGCTTGCCAAAGCTCTGATCAAGTATGAAACGCTGGACACGACCGATATCGATCGGGCTATGGAAGGCAAGGAGCCGCTGTTGGTCAAGGCGAACGAGGCCTCATCATCGTCTAACAAAAAGCCGCCCGAGGAACCGTCGGCCAAGGTTGATATCAGCGATGATAGCAATGCCAAACCATCCGGAGATGAGGCGGAGCAGATTCACTAATGCGTTCACGTTGGCACCGTCCGGAGAATGGCGATGCATGGATGATGGGGGTGCTGAATTGCACCCCCGATTCATTTTCGGACGGAGGTTTGCATCCGGGCGTAGAACCGGCCGTATTACATTGTCAGGAGTTGCGCGAGCAGGGTGCGCATCTGATTGATGTGGGCGGCGAGTCGACCCGCCCGGGAGCGGCATCAGTATCATTAAATGATGAATTGGATCGCGTTGTACCTGTGGTCAAAGCGCTGGCCGGGCAAGGGGCAGAGGTATCCATCGATACAATGAAGGCGGAGGTGATGCATCAGGCGATTGCTGCCGGCGCCTGTATGGTTAACGACGTCAGTGCTCTGACCCATGATGCCCAGAGTCTTGACGTGGTTGCTCATGCAGGTGTGGATGTGTGTCTGATGCATATGCAGGGCAATCCCGAAACCATGCAACAGCAGCCGCAGTACGACGATGTGCTGTCCGAGGTTATGCGCTTTTTTGAAGCGCGCATCAAAAGCTGTGTGGCGGCAGGCATTGCTGAATCTTCCATTCTACTCGACCCGGGCATCGGATTCGGCAAGCGATTGCAGGATAATCTGACACTGATTCGTGGTATTGGCACGATCAAAAAGAGCTTTGCCATGCCGGTGTTGCTCGGCGTATCGCGCAAGTCATTTCTGGGTATGCTGACAGGCAGTGCAGTGGATGATCGGGAGATTGAAACGGCTGCCGCTAACGCCATCGGCATTGTGGCCGGAGCGGATGTACTCAGGGTTCACGATGTGGCTCTGCATAAGCGCGCGGCAAGGGTGGCCGCGGCACTTTCTTCTTGCGACTTGCAGGATCGGGCCGGGCAACTATCTTAACGGTGTAGGCAGATGTAGCAGTGGTGCGTTGATGTGAAAATAATGGGATATGCGACAGGAGTGGCTTGAGCGGATGATGAACTGGCAGTTTGGCATCTCGGATGCGGCGGATATCGCCGTGGTTGCAGTCGTGGTGTATTTCTTTCTGCGCCTGATTCGAGGCACACGCGCAGTGCAGATGTTGATCGGCGTGGCTGTTGTAGTGCTTACCTATGAATTGGCCCGTACCTTTGGCCTGTTCACCGTCGAATGGATGTTCGGCCACTTCTTCTCCGCTTTCATGGTGATTCTGGTCGTTCTTTTTCAGCAGGAGATTCGCCGGGCTTTGATGCGTGTGGCGGTCAATCCGCTGGCTTCGGGTACCGAGCCTGCCGTCGTGATGCTCGATATCCTTGTTGAATCGGCCTTTGCACTTGTGCATCGGGGTTGGGGAGGCCTGATTGTGATTGAACGGGAAACCGGCCTTCGTCATTTATACGATTCAGGGGTCGAGATGGATGTGCCGCTGCGTCCGGATGTGATTCAGGCTCTGTTTTGCCCGGATGCGCCGATGCATGACGGGGCGGTCATTGTGAACCGGGATGTACGCGGAGGTAGAGTTGTAGCAGCCAGAGTGCTGTTGCCGCTGGCTCAGGCTACGGCTGTGCCGGGTGATTTCGGTACCCGTCACCGCGCAGCAGTCGGTTTATCTGAGGAAAGCGATGCACTGATTATTGTAGTTTCTGAGGAAACCGGGGATGTGCATCTGGTGGAAGAGGGGCAGTTGGGCGAAGCGCTGGGTAGCCAGCAGTTACACGATGCCCTGGCGGCCAGATTGTCCACCATGCCGGTGCAGAAGCCGGCCATACAGCAGGAAAGCAATCCATGAATCCGTGGAATTTAATCAAACGTTTCAATCTTCAGATTTGGGCCGTGTTGATCGCTGTGGCTTTATGGGTACAGGTGCATGGCCAGGGCGATGGTTCGTTGAGCATGGATGTGCCATTGCAGGTTCAGGGTTTGCCAGCGGATATGGTGTTGGTGAATGATTTGCCCGATCATGTGCGGGTGACGATCAGTGGCCTGCAATCACGGCTCAGGGAGCTTAAGCAGGAGGATTTGATTGTGCCGCTTCCCGTGGCCGATATCACTACTCCGGGAGTGGTGGAGCGGGCGCTGCAGGCTGCATCGATTGTGTTGCCCAGCGGCTTGCATATTCAGAAAATTCAACCGGACCGGCTTGAATTACAGGTGGACCGGGTGGTGACGCGTTTCGTGCCAGTCAGGGCGCATCTGGAACTTCCCGAAGGCTGGCAGGCTAAAGCGGTCAGTGTTGAGCCCGGTGAGGTGCGTCTGACCGGGCCGGAGGTTTGGCTGGATGCGCTAAAAGAGGTAGAGACAACGCCGAT
>CAZDJY010000004.1:0-27045 GCA_964505835.1 uncultured Zetaproteobacteria bacterium
ATTCGCCGCAATGTGGGCAGATAAAGGCGCTCATATTCTCAACGATGCCCAGCGTTGGCACATTGACCTTGTTGAACATGGCAATGCCCTTGCGTGCATCGAGCAGGGCAATGTCCTGCGGTGTCGTGACGACCACGGACGCTGTGATCGGCATCTCCTGGGCCAGGGTCAGATGAATATCGCCGGTGCCCGGTGGCATGTCGATGACCAGATAATCAAGCTCGCCCCAGGCGACCTCGTTGAGCAATTGCATGACGGCACCGGAAGCCATCGGGCCGCGCCAGATCATGGCCTGATCCTCATCGACCATATAGCCGATGGACATGGTGCATACGCCGTAATTATCGAGCGTGAAGATGGTCTTTTCCTCAAACTTCGGCTTTTGCCCGGCCAGATTCATCATGTGCGGGATGGATGGGCCGTAGATGTCGGCATCGAACAGACCAACGCGAGCGCCGGTCTGGGCCAGTGCCACGGCCAGGTTCACCGCCGTGGTGGATTTGCCAACGCCGCCCTTGCCCGAGGTGACTGCAATGATGTTTGAGACCCCCGGCACCTGTTGGGCAACCTTGGGCTGAGCGGCAACCTTGGAGGTTATATTCACGGCAACATCGCTGACACCGGCCAGGGCAGAAACGGCTTCCTCAGCCTGGCGCCTGAACTCTTCCTTCACCGGGCATGCCGGCGTGGTCAACTCAATGGTGAAGCCGACCCGGCCGCCATCGATGCGCATATCCTTGACGAAGCCAAGAGAGACGATGTCTTTGTTGAAATCCGGATCGATGATGCTTGAGAGTGCTTTGAAAATGTCTATTTCGCTTGCCATGGCTACCTCCATCGGGTCCGGCATCGTGTTAATCCCGAGTAAAACTGTCAAGTATTGCCTGCATCGCTGGTGCTGCTATTAAAACCCTATGACAAAGTGTGGGCTTCGCAGGTGTACGGCAGAGACACAAATCCATATAATCCGCCGCCATGAGTGAAGTTGCATTAATTTTGCTGTCCGCCGTGCTGGTCAACAACTATGTATTGACCAAATTCCTCGGCATCTGCCCGTTTCTCGGCACCTCGAGCAAGGTGGAGACGGCCGTCGGTATGTCGTTTGCGGTGATGTTTGTCATGACCCTGGCTTCGACGGCCTCGTGGTTGGTGCAACAATACGTGCTGATCCCTCTGGACCTGTTGTATCTGCAGACCATCTTCTTTATCCTGATTATCGCATCGCTGGTGCAGTTTATCGAGATGATGATTCACAAGACCAGCCCCGTATTGTATCAGGCGCTGGGTATTTTCCTGCCGCTGATTACCACCAATTGCGCCGTGCTCGGCGTGGCCATCCTGAATGTGCAGCAGGATCAGACCTTTCTGACTTCCGCACTGTACGGCTTCGGGGCCGCGCTCGGCTTCGCGCTGGTGTTGGTGTTGTTTGCGGGCCTACGCGAGCGCCTTGAAGGTGCGCCGGTGCCGGCTTTGTTCAAGGGCTCGCCGCTGGCTTTGATTACGGCCGGCATGATGTCGCTCGCATTTATGGGCTTTTCCGGCCTGGTCAAGATTTAGACCGGGCTCGGCAGGGATTTCGATGACACATTTATTGGCTGCATTGCTGAGCCTGGGTGCATTTGCATTATTTGCCGGCCTGGTGCTGGCCGTGGCGCAGCGCGTGTTTCATATCAACGGTGATCCGATGGTCGACAAGATCGACAATTTACTGCCACAAACCCAGTGCGGCCAGTGCGGTTATCCCGGTTGTAAGCCGTACGCCAATGCGGTGGCCGGCGGTGAGGCGGATGTGAACCACTGTGTACCCGGCGGCGAGCGGGTGATGTTGCAGATAGCCGATCTGATGGGTGTCGAGCCCAAGGAAGTTGAAGAAGAAGCGGCTGCTCCGATGCTGGCCTTCGTGCGCGAGGATGAGTGCATCGGCTGCACGCTGTGCATCAAGGCATGCCCCGTGGATGCGATCATCGGCGCGCCGAAGCAATATCATACCGTGGTCACCGACCAGTGCACCGGCTGTACGCTGTGTGTCGAGCCGTGTCCTGTGGATTGCATCGATATGCTGATGAAGCCCGAATTGATTGAACACTGGTCCTGGCCATTGCCGGATACGCGCCGTGCCGCTCTTGGCCATGAGCGAAGGGGGAAGCATGCCGACCATGCTTAGAACCCTGGCCCAGAAACTGGGCATGATGGCGCACGGCTTCCCTGGCGGTGTGCATCCCAACGAGCACAAGCTGACTGCCGGTCTGCCGGTTGAGGATTGCCCTCTGGCATCCCTGTATATCCTGCCATTGAAGCAGCATATCGGCGAGGCATGTTCGCCGCTGGTCGCGGTGGGCGATAAGGTGTTGCGTGGCCAGAAGATCGCCAAGGCCGAAGGTTATGTGTCGGTGCCGCTGCATGCCCCGACTTCGGGGACGGTGGTTAAGATCGAGGAGCATCCGGTCGTGCATCCTTCGGGGATGGCGATGCCATGCATCTTTATCGAGGCGGATGGTCTGGATGAGGAAGATCATAGTCTTGAGCCGATGAGTAACTGGCGCGAGCTTGAGGCGGCGGTGCTGCGTGAACGCGTGCGTATGTGCGGCATTGCAGGCCTTGGTGGAGCGGTGTTTCCGACCTTTATCAAGCTGGTGCAGGATCGTAAGAATCCAGTTCAGACATTGATTCTGAACGGCATCGAGTGCGAACCCTACCTGACCAACGACCACCAGATGATGCTTGAGCAGGCTGAGGAAATTCTGCAGGGCATGGCCATCATTATGCATATGGTGGGGGCCGAGTCGGGCATTATCGCCATTGAGGATAACAAGCGTGATGCGGCGGAGGTGATGCAACAGGCATTGGCTAAGAATGCCGATCTGGCCAATGTGCATGTCGCCGTATTGCCGACCCGCTATCCACAGGGTAGCGAGAAACAACTGATTTATTCGCTCACCGGCAAAGAAGTTCCGGCCGGAAAATTGCCGCTGCATGTCGGCGTGATCTGCCAGAATGTCGGTACGACCAAGGCCATTCG
Source organism: uncultured Zetaproteobacteria bacterium (assembly GCA_964505835.1). Taxonomy (GTDB): domain Bacteria; phylum Pseudomonadota; class Zetaproteobacteria; order Mariprofundales; family Mariprofundaceae; genus JAJRVH01. The sequence continues at coordinate 3,020 of CAZDJY010000004.1, forward strand.
TGATGCGGTATTGCTCGGCAAGCCATTAACCGAGCGACTTGTGACTGTCAGCGGTGATGCGATGCCTCGCCCGGCTAATCTGCGGGTGCGTCTCGGGGTGACGTTGCGCTATGTCTTTGCCCAGCGCGGACTGGAGGATTTTGACGGCATTCAAATTCTACATGGTGGTCCGATGATGGGCGAACGCCTTCGTGGCCCGGATGTGCCGGTGGTAAAATCATCGATTGGCCTGCTGGCCATGCGCGAGGAAAGTGTGATGTCTGCGCATACGGTAGAGCAGCCGTGCATTCGCTGCGGCCATTGCGGGCAGGCGTGTCCGGCGGGGCTGGTGCCGAACCTGATGGCCGATCAATGCCGTAATGAGCAATTCGAGAAGGCCGAGGAGTATAATCTGTTCGATTGCATTGAGTGCGGCGCCTGTAGTTATGTGTGTCCGTCGAATATACCCCTGGTCCAGTATTTCCGTTTCGGCAAGGGGCAGATTGCCCAATTGCGCCGTGCGCATGATTTCGCCGAGGCATCACGCCAGCGCTCGGAGGCAAGGGATGCGCGACTGGCGCGCGAGAAAGCCGAGAAGGCGGCCCGCCGTTCGCGTGTGCGCAAAGAACTGGCACCGGCCGCGGACAAGTCTGCGACGGACATAACGGCAGCCGGCGAAGCAGCGGCGAAGAAAACAGACCATAGCAAGGCGGAGGAATCCTGATGCCGATAGTGATCAGTTCACCCCATGCTCACGGTGGCGACAGCATTCGCATGACGATGATGACGGTGATCATCGCGCTGATTCCGGCTACGATGGTCAGTGTTTATCTGTTCGGCTGGCTGGCCGTATTGCTGATTCTCGCCTGCATGCTGAGCTGCCTGTTGACCGAGGCCATTTGCCTGAAGCTGATGGGCCGTTCGCTGAATACATTGCTGGATAATTCTGCCGCGTTGACCGGTCTGTTTCTGGCCCTGACCCTGCCGGCTGCCATTCCCTGGTGGATGGCAGTTCTGGGCAGCGTGTTTGCCATTGTGTTGGGCAAGCAGGTGTACGGTGGTTTGGGGTATAATCTATTTAATCCGGCTCTGTCGGCGCGGGTGATTCTGCTGATTTCATTCCCGCTGGCCATGACCTCCTGGCTGATTCCCATGCATGTCGGGCCGAGCGCGCTCGACATGTATGATTTCTCGGTGTCGCTTGATTTCTTCCTGTTCGGTCCTGATGCTCTCAAATCGGGTCTGGATGCGATCACCATGGCCAGTCCGCTCGGGCATGTGAAAACCGAATGGACTCAGGGCATCGGCGTGGCCGAAGCGTTGAAGGCCTATCATTACAGCTATCTGGATGCTTTTCTGGGTCGTGAGGCCGGCAGTATCGGCGAAACCAGTGCGTTGGCCCTGCTTATCGGCGGCATCTATCTGTTGGCCCGACATACCATCACATGGCATATCCCTGTCGCCTATATCGGTACGGTATTGTTGCTGGCTGCGATCTTCAGTGTTGGCTCACCCGAGCATTTTGCATCACCGATGTTCCACCTGTTTGCCGGCGGCCTGATCCTGTGCGCCTTTTTCATGGCTACCGATCCGGTATCATCACCCGTGACGCCGCTCGGTCAGATCGTGTTCGGTATCGGTTGCGGCGTGCTGACCTGGTCGATCCGAAGTTTTGGCGGTTATCCCGAGGGTGCGATGTTCGCCGTCGTGCTGATGAATTGCGCCGTGCCATTGATTGATCATTATTGCCGGCCGCCGGTGTACGGTCATGGCGGTAAACAATGAAATTCGATAAGGATCAGCTGCGTATGGTGCTGGCTTTGTTGCTGGTGGCCGTGATTGCCGCGGCTCTGCTCGGGATTACGGATATATTCACCCGCGAACCGATTGCCAAGGCTCAGAAAGAGGCACTGCACCGGGCTCTGGTTCAGGTGCTGCCGGCGCATGCCAATGATCCGCAGGTCGATCAGTTGAGTATTACCAGCGACGATGAGACGGTGCATATATATCCTGCCAAGGATAGTCACGGCAAACTTACGGGCCTTGCCTGGGAAGTGGTGGCGCCGGACGGTTATTCGGGAAGCATTCGCATCCTTCTGGGCTTAAAGCCGGACGGCAGTATCCATGCGATCCGGGTGACTGATCATCGTGAAACCCCCGGCCTCGGTGATGGCATCGTGCGCAATGTACCCTGGCTGAACTCTTTTGTAGGCAAGGCATTATCTGGCACCGACTGGGCGGTTAAAAAGGATGGAGGCGATTTCGATCAGTTCACCGGTGCGACAATCACGCCGCGCGCGGTGGTGAAAGCCGTACACAAGGGGCTGGAGTTTTATCGTGACCGACGCCAGCTTATTCTGGCCGCGATTGAAAAAGCCGATGCGCATCATGGGCAGGTGGGCGCCCGCAAAGGAGGTCAAAATTGAATCGTTCCGAAGTTTTCATGGATGGTTTCTGGCGTAATAATACGATTTTCGCGCAGTTGCTCGGCATGTGTCCGTTGCTTGGGGTAACCACCTCGGCGGAGAACGGATTCTGGATGGGTGCGGCAACCGTGCTGGTGCTCCTGGGCTCGAATCTTGTCGTATCGCTGGTGCGCGGTGTAATTCCGAAGAACGTCCGCATCCCGGCCTATATCACCATTATCGCCGCCTTCGTGACCGTTGTTGACATGGCCATGAATGCGTGGATGCACGAGATGTATCTGACTCTCGGCCTGTTTATTCCGCTGATCGTGGTCAATTGCGCCATTCTCGGACGGGCCGAGGCCTTTGCCAGCAAGAATAGTGTTTTTGATTCGGTGACCGATGCAATTGGTGTGGGCGCAGGCTTTACCTTTGCGCTGGTGTTGCTCGGCGGGGTGCGCGAGGTATTGGGGCAGGGTGAGCTGTTTGGCTTTTCGGTGTTCGGAGATGCGTATCCGGATGTACTGATGTTCATTTTGCCGCCGGGCGCATTCATTGCCCTGGGGTTTATTCTGGCCGGTGTCAATCTGATTAACCGTAGCCTGCAGCGCCGCCGGGATGCCCGAGCCCAGCAGGAGCAAGAACAGCAGCAAGAGCAGGAGCAGGCGATGGAAAAAGCCGCCGTGGAGGCAAACTGATGGATTGGACTTTGGCATTGGCGCTGGTGTTGTTCGCCGCATTTCTGTGGTGGGCATCATTCTATGCCACTAAGCGCATGCGCATCGGCAAGAACAAGGAGCGCGAGGAACAGGCTCGTCGAAATCTTGAAGCGCGTGCCAGAAATGAAGCTTTAGAGAATGCCTCAATCCAGAGCGATACTCACAGTCAGCAGGAGGGTAACTGATGCCGTACATACATGTGCATACCAATGTGGACGTGGCCGACGAGCAGGCCTTCCTGAAGCGTTGCTCCGCAACTGCAGCCAAAGCACTTGGCAAGCCTGAGTCTTACGTGATGGTCAATCTCAGTCATGGCAAGCCGATGCTGTTTGCCGGCTCAGATGCACCGCTGGCTTACATTGAGCTTAAGAGTCTTGGACTGCCGGGCGAAGCGACCAGCGACTTGTCGGCAACTCTGTGTACGATGCTTGAGGATGCACTGGGCATTGAACCCGGTCGCGTTTACATCGAATTCTTAAGCCCCGAACGGCATATGTGGGGCTGGGACGGCGGAACCTTTTAATGGCCGTGCGCGAGATTCTGATTCACCCGGACGAGCGTCTGCGTGAGGTCTGCAAGACGGTTGATTTTCCCTTATCCGATGAGCATCGCCAGTTGGTGCAGGATATGGCCGATACCATGTACGATGCGCCTGGTGTGGGGCTTGCTGCACCGCAGGTCGGTGTTTCACTGCGCATTGCTGTGACCGATACCGTCTGGCGCGATGAGGAAGTCCGGCATAAGGCGGATGAGGAAGGCGGCGTCCGTGATCTGAAGGTCTGGATTAATCCGGAATTCCTGTGGAAAAGCGAGGAGACGGCTGTCTGGGAGGAAGGTTGCCTGTCGGTGCCCGAATTCTACGCCGATGTGGAACGTCCGGCGGCGGTGAGGTTACGCTGGTATGATCTTGAGGGGACGAAGCATGAGGCCGATTTCGAGGGCTTTCAGGCTGTGGCTCTGCAACATGAATTCGATCATCTGGATGGCAAATTGTTCATCGATTATCTGAGCCCGCTCAAGCGTAATATGATTACCAAGAAACTGAAGAAACGCTTCAAATGATACGGGTTGTTTTCGCCGGCACGCCGGGGTTTTCGGTGCCGTGTATGCAGGCTCTGATTCAGGCGGATGGCATCGACGTGGTCGGGGTAGTATCGCAGCCGGATCGCAAAGCCGGACGCGGTATGAAGTTGACTCCGACAGCGGTCAAACAGACAGCTCTTGGTGCCGGCATTGATGTCATCACCCCGGAGAGGCTGGTGACGGAAGGCGTGATCGAGACTGCTGCACTCACCTGGTTGCAGGACAAACAACCGGATATTCTGGTGGTTGTGGCTTTCGGCATGCTGTTGCCCAGGCCTTGGCTGGATGTGCCGAAAATCGCGCCGCTGAATGTGCATGCCTCGCTGTTGCCGCGCTGGCGCGGTGCCGCTCCGATTGAGCGTGCGCTGCTTGCGGGTGACGAGCGTACGGGCGTGAGCATTATGCGTATGGAGGAGGGGCTGGATACGGGGCCTGTCTATGCGCGGCGGGAGATTTCGATCACCCCGACCACTCTGGGTTCGGATTTGTGGTTTGCGCTGGCACCGTTAGGCGCGGAATTATTGCTCGACTGTTTACCTGATATCGTTGCGGGCAAATGCCAGCCGGTTGCACAGCCGGATGAGGGCATCACCTATGCCAAAAAGCTTCGTAATGAGGAACGCATCGTGAACTGGCAACAGCCAGCAGCAGATATTGATCTGCAAGTGAGATGTTTTTCGCCGAGGCCGAGCGCACGTACCTTGATGCATGGTAAATGGCTGAAGCTGATCGCAGGGCAACCCTTATCAGGCAGCCAAAGCGCCAAGCCGGGTAGCATTGTCAGTGTCACTGATTCGCTTGATGTCGCTTGCGGGAAGGGCTCGACCTATCGGATCAAGGAGTTGCAGCCTGAGGGAAAAAAGGCAATGAGTGCGGCCGATTTTTTGCGCGGCGCCAATCTCAAAGCCGGTGATCATCTCGGCTGAAGCTGAATGGGGGCGCTTTATCAGTTTCCGCATCTTCGTCGCTGAGCCTAGGCGTATGCGACAGGCTGCCAGAGGGCGGCCAGACATGTAGTATCTGCATCCTATGTCTGCCCATATCTCTGCTATATTAAATTCTGGGATGCATCCCCCCGTATCCGTCAGACATGCCGCTTTGTTGGTTTTGCATCGCATCATGGTTGAGCATTGTAAGGCTGCAGCTGCAATGGATGCCTGCCATGTGCACTCGCACGATCGTGGCTTGCTGCATGAGATGACCTACGGTGTACTGCGTCGCTGGTTTTCGCTTGAAGCCGATATGTCCCGTTTCTGTCGGGCCAAACCGGATGATTGGACGCAGCTGGCTATATTGCTTGGAACTTATCAAATACGTTACATGCGTATCCCGGATCATGCTGCGGTCGGTGAGACGGTTGAAGCGGTTAAAGCGATTCAGCCGAAGAGCGCCGGCTATGCGAATGCGATATTACGCAAGGTAGCGGCTCATCCTGCACCGACCAAATTAAAGCCAAATCAGAAAGCTGAATTACCCCGCTGGATGTACAATAAATGGCGCGATGCCTTTGGTGCTGAAGTTGTTGCTTCGTTTGTTCCATGCTTGCAGGAAGCGCCAAGCCTGTGCCTGGCCGTGTTGGGTGATCGCAACAACTGGTTGGTGAAAGCGCAAGGGTTGAGTATTGAATGCCAACCGGGGGAGCTGTCACCAAATGCCGTGTTACTGCCCACAGGTACGGATGTGGCGGCGTTGCCCGGCTTTGAGACAGGTGAGATCACGGTGATGGATCAGGCAGCTCAGGCGGCAGTATTGGCGCTCTCCGAAATACCGGATGGTTCGCTGATTCTTGATCTCTGTGCGGCGCCGGGCGGCAAAACAGCCATGCTGGCTCAGCGTTTCCCTCAAGCCAAGATTATAGCCGTGGAGTTGAACGAACGCCGGATTCCGCGACTTCTGGAGAATATAAAGCGTCTGGGCCTGAGGAATGTGAGCGTGGTACGCGCCGATGCAGGGCGGCTCCCTTTCCCTGATGAGAGCGTTGATGCAATATTTCTCGATGCACCATGCTCCGCATCAGGAGTGCTACGTCGCCATCCGGATGCCAAGTTTTTGCATGATGCTGAAGCCGTGGAGAAGAACGCGGCGCTGCAGTTGCAACTAGCCTGGGAGTCATTGCGTGCGTTGAAAAAACATGCTTCGATGTTGTACGGCGTTTGTTCGATTCATCCAGATGAGAATGAATCGGTGCTGGAAACATTATCGGCTTCAGAGACTTTTGAAATGCTCGATAACAGACGTCTGTTTCCATCATTGGAGCACGACGGATTCTTTTTTTCGCTGCTCAAAAAGCCGGGATAGTAATATTTAGGGAAGGTATGAAAAACTACATCTTTGTAGTTTTTCAGTAATGCAAAGGCTAAGCACGGTTTTGCCTTGGCTTACAAAATCAGGCATTTACATGCATAATTTTGACGGGCCATCCATGGCCAACACCGATGCTCTGACTTTTTCAGAGCATCCTTAGCAGAAAAGCTGCTATCATTTGGCTGTCTACAGGGGGATTGCACGGGTGACGGAATTATCGCTGGAGCTGGAAAAAGATCTGCGGCTACTGCCGAAAAAGATGGAATTGGGCAAGCTGGAGCTATTGACCAATAGTATCAAGTTGCCTTTCGATGAGATTCAGAAGCAACTTGAATCCTTCGGCCGTCATCCAACATCTCGCCTGCGCGATGAATTGCGTCGTGAGATCAAGCGCTATCTCGGCCGCCTGAATGCCAATCCTTTGTTCCCGTTGTCGTTTCGTCTGAAGGTCCTCGAGTCCTTTGAGAAACACACCGAACTGTTTGACGTCGAACTCAGTGCTCAGATATTGAATGCCTACAAGATCGGCATCCAGCTGGTGCAGAAACAGGCGCTGAAGAGCCCCGAATACTGGCCTGTCCTGATTCGACTGGTTGCCAAAACAATGGAATTGGCCGAGGTGCTGTTGTTTGAGACCCTGCGCATCCACCACACCCAGCACATCATTGCCCTGCGCCAGAGCATGGATCTGATGCGTTTGGGCCTGTTGGTGGCCCAGAATGAGGGCGAGAACGCCACCCATGATATACAACGCCTGCATCGTGCGGTGGCCGCGCATGAGCTGCTGCGTTGCATGGACATGCATGCCCATAGCGATGAGGAACAGCAACTGATCCGCAAGGAGTTATTGCATTTTTGTGACCGGGTGAAACCAGTCCTGTATTCCGGCGGTGAGGATATGCCGAGTGAACTGGATGTATACCTGATAACTGCGACGCATGAACCACATCATTTGCCGTACAAGACGATGAAACTACCCGAAAAGGCGGGTAAGGATGTTATTCTGATGCCACTCGGGACATTCCTTGAGGGGATCAAGCATGAGATCAAGGTAGCCAAGGCTGCTTCCAAGTTGCCGGAGGACGAGCGGGCTGACGTCATCAGTGATGCGAGAATGCATGAAGTCATGCATGGCGCGGTTCATATTCCGCGCACGCTGCAGAGGATTAAGCGTGGGCATCAGCGCGAAATTATCAAGGGAGTCAGGGTGCTGGTTGATCTCGATATCCAGTCAGCTTTTGCCAGTTTTACCGATTCGGGTCTCTGCCTGGGCGGGGACATGCTGAACCCGGCAGAGCGGCGTGGCGCATGGTCAGTGCGCAATGTATCCGATACCGGCATGCATGTTGAAGGCCTGATCGAGGAGCCATTACCGGTAGAGGTCGGTCAGTTGGTGGGCCTACGCTGGATTGAACAACGGCTGGGTGTGAATATCGGCTTTGTGAAGTGGTTCCGCGAAGAGAAGCCCGGCGATCAGCACATGGGTATCAAGTTTCTCAATTCGAGCCTGAAACCCACACGCGGTGCCGTGCTGCAATCCAGGGTGCTGCAGTTTCCGACCTCAATGTCGTTCCTGCATAATCCGGCCTTTCCCAAGGAAGTGCTGGTGCCATTGGCGGGTCTGGAAGTCGGCGACAGGTTGCGCTATCAGTTCGATGGGGATGAGATTCAATGCCATGTAGCGATGGTGATCAGGCCAGGACCGAACTTCAGTTATTGTTGTATTTCGATGGATGCTATGGATGAAACGCCATCCCCATTGAGCATTTAATGGTCTGAACTGCCCCTGATCATTTATCTTTCCGTAGACGAAAAAAACCGTGCTGGAAAGCAGACCAACCATCCGTCACACTGCCGGCATGCTTGAAATTCGCGATTTATCTTTGTCCGTATCCATTCAGGGGCAGCCCGTTGAGGCCGTTTCCGGTGTTTCCCTGACCATTAAACCCGGGCGGGTGTTGGGGCTTGTGGGAGAGTCGGGCTGCGGTAAATCGTTGACAGCGCAAGCGATTCTAAGGCTGGGTGAATATCAGGGGGTAACCCGTACCCGGGGCGATATCCTGCTCGATGATCAGAGTATCTTTGCTATGCATGAAGAAACACTGCGGCGTATGCGCGGCGGCAAGGTGGCAATGGTATTTCAGGAGCCGATGACAGCCTTGAATCCTGTATTTTCTATCGGCAGCCAGTTGGTGGAAGTGATTCGCCTGCATCTTGATCTGGATAAGCAGCAGGCTGCACAGCGTGCCAGGTCACTATTGACCGATGTCGGGCTGCAGGATGCCGGCATGCTGCTTAAGCAGTATCCGAACGCGCTTTCCGGCGGCATGCGTCAGCGAGTGTTGATTGCCATGGCCATGGCTGCCGACCCGGATTATATCATAGCCGATGAACCCACCACGGCGCTGGATGTGTCTGTTCAGAAACGCATCATTGCTTTGCTGCGCGGCCTGCAACGTGAGCGAGGAATGGGCCTGATGCTGGTGACCCATGATTTCGGACTTGTGGCTGAGATGTGCGATGATGTGGCTGTGATGTATGCCGGGCAGATCGTTGAGTCCGGGCCCGTTAGAAGTATCTTTGATCGCCCCGCGCATCCGTATACCAGAGCACTGATGGCTTGTCGGCCTGATGTCGGGGAGTCGGGGCAGGCGCTGCAGGTTATTCCCGGGCAGGTTCCGGCACCCGGCAAATGGGCTGTGGGTTGCCGTTTTGCACCTCGCTGCGAGTTGGTCCGGGATGATTGCCATGTGCCTGTAAGTACTGACGCATGGCGGGATAATCTTAAAGGTGAGTCAGATGACGGGAGTGAGGTTCATGCCGCCCGCTGTTTGCACGTCCCGGAGGGCGCATGAGTCAGCCTGTGTTGAGAGCCCGCTCGGTCGGCAAGGTATTCAGTGCCGGAGGCTTTTTTCGTGCGATTGGTAAGGATAAACATGCAGTGGCCGAGGTCTCCTTTGATCTGCATGCTGGTGAAACGCTGGCTATCGTAGGTGAGTCGGGAAGCGGAAAATCGACCACCGCACGTCTGGTGATGCGCCTGCTGCAATGCAGCGATGGTCAGGTGTTCTGGCATGAGGATGAGGTAACGAATCTCAGCGCCCATGCCTTGCGTCCGATGCGTCGGCATATTCAGATGGTGTTTCAGGATCCATTCGCCAGTTTGAATCCACGCATGAAGATATGGCAGAGCGTGGCCGAGGGTTTGCGCGTACACCAGCCCGAACTGTCACGCGAGGCGAGGCGAGATAAGGTGGCCGAGACCTTGAATCTTTGCGGCCTGGATGAAGGTGGTATGGACCGCTATCCGCACCAGTTCTCCGGTGGCCAGCGTCAACGCATCGGTATTGCCCGGGCCCTGATTGTCGAGCCGAAGGTGCTGGTGCTGGATGAACCTGTTTCAGCGCTGGATGTATCGGTACAGGCGCAGATTCTGAATTTACTCAAGGATATTCAGGCTAAGAGCGATCTGGCCTATCTCTTTATCTCCCATGATTTATCGGTGGTACGCCATATTGCCGATCGCATTGCGGTGATGTTCGGTGGTCGCGTGGTCGAGCAGGGCAGGGCAGCCGAGGTGTTTGCCTCCCCCCGCCATCCGTACACCGAAGCATTATTACTGGCCCGTCCGATAACTCACCCTGCTGAGCGTTCTCAGGCTGCCGATCCTATGGGTGCGGATGAAGGTCTGGCCGAAAGCGGCTGTGCCTTCAGGCCCCGTTGCGCCTATGCCCGGGACGATTGTGCCGGCTTTGATAACCGCTTGCGTGAGGAATCGGTCGCCTGCCTGCACCCACTGCGTTCACATTTGTGATGCTTGCAGAAAGGCTGAGCCTGCATGTTCAGCAAGATTTTTCCGAACAGTCACCCCTAACCGCAAGCCTGCCAGGCTATGTGCGGCGTGATGAACAGATTGCGCTGGCGGCTGAAATCGCCGACAGCATGCAGGATCGAACGATTCTACTGGCCGAAGCCGAAACAGGCACCGGCAAAACACTGGCATATCTGATTCCAGCCTTGCGCTCCGATGACAAGGTATTGATTTCCACCCATACCCGATCCTTGCAGGATCAGCTTGTGCATCGTGATCTTCCGGCGGTGCAGAAGGCGCTGGGCGCAACCCGCCGCGTGGCTTTGCTGAAGGGCCGTTCCAATTACCTGTGCCCGCATCGTATGAAGCGTTTTATCAGTAATGGGCAGCTGGAAATGTGGGCTCAGAAGTCCATGCTCAAAGTGTTGGAGTGGTCCGAGCAGACCCGCGATGGCGATCTGGCCGGACTGCCGTTCGATGTGTTTGCCAAGCGGATCGGTCCAATGGTGACGGCCACGGCGGATCAATGCGGCGGTTCCAAGTGTCCGGACTTTGAATCTTGTCCATTGATGAAAGCTCGCCAAAAGGCGCAATCGGCCGATATCGTGGTGACAAATCATAGTCTACTGCTGGCCGATGCCGCATTAAAGTCCGGCGATTTCGGCGAGGTGTTGCCCCCTTTTGATGCCTATGTCATTGATGAGGCGCATGCGCTGCCGGAGCTGGCTTGCCAGCATTTCGGCGTACAGCTGACGCGTTTGCGTTTTATTCAGTGGCTCAACGATGTACAGGCTCTGCTTGATGAAGTGGGGGATGAACCGGCCCTGAAGAAAGGTATGCTGGAACATGGCCGTGTGGTGCTGGAGGCTTTTCTGGGTAAGGGGATGGATGTGCTGGAGGATGCCTGGCGGCAGGTGATCGACGACTTTGAGCCCCGCGCTGAACGCAATGAGGAATTTGCCAGACTATTTGATCGCGCAGCACAGATCGGCGATGAAATCGCCATGGTGCGCCAGCCGCCCGAAGGCTTTGTCGGCTGGAGTGATGGCACAGGCGATCATTTGCGCCATACCGTGGCGCCGGTGGAGACAGGCCCGGTATTGCAGGAGCATCTGTGGCTACGACCGTCGGCATTCATTCTGCTGTCTGCGACATTACGGGTTTCGCAAAGCTTTGATTATGCGCGCCAACGGCTGGGGCTTGATGAGGCCCTGGAAGCTTTTCATCCGTCGCCCTTCGATTATGCCAGTCAGGCGATGATTTATCTGCCCCGCCATATGCCGGATGCACGTAGCGATCAGGGGATCGAGGCGTTGACCGATGAAATGGAAACCCTTCTGCGGGCTTCAAGGGGGCGTGCTTTTGTATTGTTTACTTCCTGGTCGACATTAAACCGGGTTGGCCCTGAGCTTGCCCGCCGCCTGCCCTGGCAGGTGCTGATTCAGGGCGAGAGTGGCAGCCGCGATGCGATCCTTGATTCGTTTCGCAGCGATACCCATTCGGTGCTCTGTGGTACGCGCAGCTTCTGGGAAGGCGTGGATGTGCCGGGTGAGTCGCTGAGTCTGGTGATTATCGACAAAATGCCTTTTGCCCCGCCCAATGATCCGCTGCTTAAGGCTCGTATCGCCCGTTGCGAGGAAAAAGGCGGCAACGGCTTTATCGATATTCAGTTGCCCGAAGCCATAGCGACATTGCGCCAGGGGGCTGGCCGTCTGATTCGCTCCACATCCGATCTGGGCGTGATGGCTTTGCTGGATTCGCGCCTGTATCACAAACGTTATGGCCGTGATGTGGTGGCGAATCTACCCGCTGCACCCATTCGTGATGATCTGGCCGAGGTACGCTGGTTTTTTGAAGAACACGAATGAACTATCTGATCGCACCTGATTCGTTCAAGGGTACGTTGACGAGCAAGGAGGCTGCCGGGGCGATAGCCGAAGGCATCCGCGATCAAGATCCCGATGCAGTTATTCACTTACTGCCCATGGCCGACGGCGGCGAAGGTACACTGGATGTGCTGGAAACGGCCTTGCAAGAGCATGGAGTGCGGCGGCTCATCTTTTCAGGTCCGGTCCGTTCGCAGAACCCGGGCGCCGAATATCTGCTTTATCGAGAAGGTTCTGACTTGGCAGAGGAATCTGATGCAGGGGTATCACAAACTGGAGCATCACAAACTGGAGCATCACAAACTGGAGAGCGGATCGCCGTCATCGAATCGGCCCGGTTGATCGGGCTCGAGATGATGCAGGGCACCAATATTATGCAGCGCAGCAGCTCAGTACTCGGGGATGCACTGCGTGAGATACTCGATCGTGGTATTCGCCATATCGTGATTGCACTTGGCGGATCGGGCTGCAATGACGGCGGCCTTGGCATGCTTGTAGCCCTGGGCATGCGGGCGTGGGATATCCATGGGCAAAGTGTAAGCCCGGATTTGAACGGCTTGCTGCAGCTACACACGCTTGATACCGAGAACTTATTGCCTGCCCTGAAGGGTGCCCATATTGAGGTTCTGTGCGACGTGGATGCACCGCTGATCGGTGAGCGCGGCGCCAGCCGCATGTATGGCCGGCAAAAGGGACTTGATGAAGCTCAATGTTCCAAGGCGGATAAAGCGATGAAATATTATGCCGGGATCGCTGAGCAAAGTTTCGCTGTCCGGGCTCAACCATGCCCCGGCAGCGGGGCGGCGGGCGGGCTGGGCTTTGCATTGGCGTTGTTGGGTGGACATCTGCAATCAGGGGCTGAATACATCATGCGACAATCCGGTTTTCACAGTGCCCTGTCATGGGCCGACTGGCTGATCACCGGCGAAGGAGCATCCGATGCTCAGACCTTGCAGGGCAAGATTCCGTTACTGCTAGCACGGGATGCACGCCGGGCCGGAAAAAAGACAGCTTTGATCTCTGGTCGCATTGAAGCAGCACAAATGCAGTCGGGAAAGGATCGGCTGGCGCGATATTTTGACCGCATGATTGCGGTGCGTGGGGGTGGCGACATGCCGGAGGTTGGCACGCATCGTGCTGACCATGACTTGCGTATCGCGGCAGCCAAACTGGTTCAGTAAAAGGCTTGGCGACAGGCGTATGGTAATAATTGCATCATATATATATCTTAAGGTAGGGTGCGATTTCAATGAATTGATAATTGGGAGGCTTAGAGTATGAGCGGATATGAACATCATGAAGGGAAAATCGAGCGGGATATTAAAACCCGTAACGATGTCTTCGAGGGTACACAATACAAGAAACAGAATAATGCGCTGCGCATGGTGTTGTTTTATATTACCTGTGCTGTGGTGCTGGTGATTGCTTCTTACGGTGGCCTGCTCTTTACCAAGGGTCATCTGCACGACGGCGTGCTGGCCAACAATGCCGAAGAGATGAAGGATGCTATCAACTTTGAAAAGACCAACCGCACCCTGCTGTCACAGATGCCCGGTCTGCTCGATGAGGTGAAGAAGGACCCGAACGATAAATATGCAGCTTCGATGGATGTGGTGGTGAATAGCCCCAAGCTTCAAGTTAGCCCCGAGAACCTGCAGGAGGTGTTAATTCAGGGTGGACTGCTCGAGAAGACCATGAATGGAAGCGAATTTGTCGATGTTGACTGGCAGATCAAGAACTGGGGCTATAGCCATCTGTCTGTGGTGATTACCAGCAAGGTTGATCCTTCCATTCAGTTGACTTTGAATATCGCCAAAGATGGTAGTCTGCTGATTTGGCGCGTGGTTAGCGCCTTCATGTCGCCGACATTACGCGATAAGGTGATTTCCTGAACAACTGAATTGAGATTCAACATCCGAGATTGATTCTCCTGGAGGGCTGCCATTGGCGGCCCTCTTTTTTTTGTCCGGCCCGATGCTATGCTGAGTGACGATGCGCAAGGATGATGTGGACATGAAAACGGAGGATGCGACGGTCGGGTCCATCGCATTCCCATCGCCGGAGCAGGCGGATGCCGACGGGCTGTTGGCTATCGGTGGCGACCTTGAGCCCGAAACGCTGCTGGCTGCCTACAGCCGGGGTATTTTTCCCTGGTATTCGGAAGCTTATCCGATCATGTGGTGGAGCCCCGACCCGCGTATGGTACTGTTCCCGGCTGAGTTTCATATCTCCCGACGCCTGCAGAGACGCCTGCGACAGGATCGCTATCGGCACAGCTGGGACACGGCCTTTGCTGAGGTGATCAGGATGTGCGCCTCTATTCCGCGTGCCGGGGAGGATGGCACATGGATCCTGCCGGAGATGCTGGTTGCTTATCATCGCATGCACGAACTCGGCCATACCCATTCGCTGGAGGTATGGGAAGGCGATGCACTGATCGGTGGCGTTTATGGGGTGCTGCTTGGACGAGTGTTCTTTGCCGAGTCGATGTTCAGTCGCAAAACTGATGCATCAAAGATGGCGCTGGCGCATCTGGTGGCGCGAGGCTTAGATGAAGGATGGCGGTTGATCGATTGCCAGTTTTACACCGAGCATCTCGCCAGCCTCGGAGCAAGGGAAATCAGCCGCAGCGAGTTTCTCAAGCTTTGCGAATAACGACAGGGATCGGGCCTTGAATATTGCTGACTGTGTGAGGGTTCACTACTCTCGGGTCGGGAAGAACCTCAAGGCATGGCATGGGATGGGAAGTGATTCAATATTCAAACTCTGGCCCTAACCTCCACAAACTTTCTAGGATATGAGATTGTTTGCGGCTCTGGAGATCCCGGATCATGCCAAAGAGGGCCTGCAGGACTGGTGGTTTGAGGCGGGCGCCGCACTTAATCCGGGTCTGTGGCGAGATGTACCGCAGCATCTGTGGCATGTGACGTTGGCTTTTTACGGCGAGGTCGGCGGCCGTGAAGTGGATGATCTGGCCGAAGGATTGAGCGAATGTGCCCGGGAGAAACCGGCTGTTCATCTTGTTACAGGCGGTTATGGAATATTTCCCAGACCTTCGCGGCCGAAGGTGTTCTGGGCCGGAGTGCATGAGATGGGCGACAGGGATAATCTGAGGCATCTTGCCCGTTGTTGTCGACGGGTCGGTCATGCTACCGTTCGCAGACCTATGGCAAAGGAACAGCCGTTTCGGGGACATGTCACCATGGCGAGATATCGGGGACATGGAAAGGCCCCGCTCGGCTGGCTGGATCAGGGCTTGCCCGAACCGCCGCGCATGGATTGGACAAGTGCAAGGCTGTGTTTGTTCCAGTCGATATTGAGGCCCGAGGGTCCGCAATACCGCAGGTTAGAAAGCTTTGCATGCAAGACGCCTGTTACGGGCGCACGAGATTAAACATCAGGGGATAGATATGTCGGATAAAGCCAAAGCGCTCGATACAGCGCTCAGTCAGATTGAACGCCAATTCGGAAAGGGAACCATCATGCGCCTCGGCGATCAGGCCAAGGTGGCCGTGGATGTGATTCCCACCGGTTGTCTTGCTCTGGATGCGGCATTGGGTGTCGGCGGTTATCCGCGCGGCCGGGTAATTGAAATCTACGGCCCGGAATCCTCCGGCAAGACGACGATGGCCCTGCATGCAGTGGCAGAAGCGCAACGTCTCGGCGGCCAGGCAGCGTTTGTCGATGCCGAGCATGCGCTGGATCCCGCCTATGCCGAGAATCTGGGCGTCAATGTCGAGGATCTTCTGGTCAGTCAGCCGGACTCGGGTGAACAGGCACTGGAAGTGGTCGATATGCTGACCCGATCCGGAGCTCTGGACATCATCGTTGTCGATTCGGTTGCTGCATTGACGCCGAGGGCGGAGCTGGAAGGGGATATGGGCGATTCGCACATGGGCCTGCATGCACGCCTGATGTCTCAGGCGCTACGTAAATTGACCGGCTCGATTTCCCGCTCCAAGACGACCATCGTATTCATTAACCAGATTCGTATGAAGATCGGCGTGATGTTCGGTAATCCCGAAACCACGACCGGCGGTAATGCTCTGAAGTTCTATGCTTCGGTGCGTCTGGATGTACGCCGCACCGGTTCGATTAAGAAGGGCGATGAAGTGCTGGGCAACGAAACCAAGGTCAAGGTGGTGAAAAACAAGGTGTCGCCGCCGTTTAAGCTGGCCAAGTTCTCTATCATGTATGGTGAGGGCGTATCGCATGCTGGTGAGGTGCTGGATATGGGCGTGGAGCACGGACTGGTGAACAAAAGTGGCGCCTGGTATGCCAAGGGCACCGAACGCATCGGTCAGGGGCGCGAGAATGCCATTCAGTTTCTGAAGGAGCATCCGGAGATGCTGGATGAGATTGAAACCCAGGTGCGCGAGAAGCTTGGCTTGACCCGTGCGCAGGCAAAAGCGGCTGCCGACTGAGCAGCCAGGCACAAGGGATTCGGCTTGGGCAAGGACTTTGGATAAGGATGAATTGGCAGCATATCTTGCTGCCATTCGTTTTTTGAGCGGCCGCGAACATTGTACGGCTGAGCTGCATTGTAAGCTGGCTAACAAAGGCTTTGCATCGGATTGCATCGAAGCGGTGGTGGAACGTTTGAAGCAGGAGCATTATCTGAGTGAGGAGCGCTTTGCCGAGTTTTTTCTGCGCTCTCGCATCAAACGCGGCGAGGCTCCGTGGCTGGCTGCTGAAAAGGCGCGAATGAAGGGTGCGGAACATGGCGCTGTGGCAGCGGCATTACATGATATTGAACAGGGATACGATGCTTTTGATGCCTGTCGCGAACTGTTGAGCCAGCGCGATCCGGGAAGGCGTTATTGTAATGATGAGCGGCAATGGCAACGACAGGCAAGATTCTTGCGGAACAAAGGCTATGATGCTGCTACGATTCTGCGCGTTTTAAACGAAAGGCCGGAGGAATAAGCGGTGAAAACATCGGAAATTCGACAGAGGTTTCTGGATTATTTTGCAGGCAAGGGCCATGAGATTGTGCCCTCCAGTTCGCTGGTTCCGCACGGTGATCCTACATTGCTGTTTACCAATGCCGGCATGGTGCAGTTCAAAAACACGTTCCTGGGCAAGGAAAACCGGCCCTATAAGACAGCAACCAGCAGCCAGAAATGCGTGCGTGCCGGCGGTAAACACAATGATCTTGAGAATGTCGGCCATACGGCCCGCCACCACACCTTTTTCGAAATGCTCGGCAACTTTTCCTTCGGTGATTATTTCAAGCAGCGGGCCATCGCCTATGCCTGGGAGTTTCTGACCGTCGAATTAAAACTCGATCCAGCCCGTCTTTTTGTTACTGTATTCGAGGAAGACGACGAGGCCTATGATATCTGGGTCAACGAGATCGGTGTGGCGACTGATAAAATCGCCCGCATTGGCGCCAAGGACAACTTCTGGTCCATGGGTGATACAGGCCCGTGCGGCCCATGCTCGGAAATTTTCTTCGATCATGGCCCCGATGTGGCCGGCGGCCCTCCGGGAACACCTGAGGAAGATGGTGATCGCTTCATCGAGATATGGAACCTCGTATTTATGCAGTATAATCGGGATACAGATGGCAAATTGACCGATTTGCCGCACCCGTCCGTGGATACCGGCATGGGGCTGGAGCGGATTGCAGCCGTGATGCAGGGCGTGCATAACAATTACGATATTGATTTATTCCAGAGCTTGATCGCAGCGGCTTCCGGGCAAACCGGCGTCAAGTTGGGTGCTGATCAGGCCAGCGATGCATCGCTGCGCGTACTGGCTGATCATCTGCGTTCTGTATCCTTTCTGCTGGCTGACGGCGTATTGCCGTCTAATGAAGGGCGTGGCTTTGTGCTGCGTCGTATCCTGCGTCGTGCCTGCCGGCATGGGCGCCTGCTGGGTATGCAGCAGGCCTTTATCTACAAGCTTGTCGATGCGCTGGTGCAGGAGATGGGCGGGCACTTCACCGAGTTGACGGAAATGCAGAGCAATATCGAGCAGGTCATCCGCATCGAGGAAGAACGCTTTATCCAGACGCTGGATAAGGGGCTGAAACTGGTGGACAAGGCCGTAGCCGAGGCCGGTCAGGGTGGCACAATCCCTGGTGAAACGCTGTTTACCCTGTACGACACCTTTGGTTTTCCACTTGATTTGACAGCTGATATCCTTAAGGGAAGCAGTATTCATCTGGATAAAGATGGATTTGAAGCCTGCATGGAAGAACAGCGCCAACGCGCTCGTGCTGCCTGGGGCGGCTCCGGGGAGAAAGCGATCCCGCAGGCTCTGTACGATCTGCGTGAGCAGTTTGGCCCGACTGAGTTCCTTGGCTATGCATCCGAAATTGCTGAAGGAGCGATCATCGGACTGCTGGCTGACGATCAGGAGGTCGGGGAGTTAACAGCCGGGTCGGAAGGCTGGCTGATTGCCAACCAGACGCCTTTCTACGGCGAGTCGGGCGGTCAGGTCGGCGATTCCGGTATCATCACGACCGATAGCGGCGTGCTTGTTGTGCATTCGACCCGCAAGTTATTACCCGATCTGCATGTTCATATCGGCAAGGTGAAAGAGGGTTCCATCACCAGCGGCGGCGTAGCACACTTCGCGGTTAACCACGAAAGGCGGACACGGATTCGCCGCAATCATACCGCCACCCATCTGATGCATGCCGCTCTGCGTGACATTCTGGGTGAGCATGTGAAGCAGGGTGGATCGTTAGTAAATAACGAAAGATTACGCTTTGATTTCAGTCATTTCCAGCCAGTTTCTAAAGTAGAACTTGAAGCTATTGAAGCGCGTGTAAACCATGAAATCTGGCAGAACCTGCCAGTCGATACCAAGCTGATGACCCAGGAAGATGCGGTCGCTTCGGGTGCGATGGCCTTGTTCGGCGAGAAGTACGGTGATGAAGTGCGTGTGGTTTCGGCCGGTTTCTCGACCGAGCTGTGCGGCGGTACGCATGTGTCCCGCACCGGCGATATCGGCCTGTTCCGCATCATTTCCGAAGCCGGCGTTGCAGCCGGGGTACGCCGTATTGAGGCATTGACCGGCGATGCTGCCTATACATCACTCAAGGATGAGAGCCGGACATTGATGGACGTTGCTGTTTCGCTGAAGGCGCAGCCGAAAGGCGTGGCTGATGCTGTAAGCCAGCTACAGGGCAAACTGAAGGAGGCCGAGAGGGAGCTTGTATCGCTCAAGGCCAGGCAATCCACCGGCTTGCTCGATGAATTGATTCAACAGGCGGTCGATTGCGATGGTGTGAAGTTATTGGTGGCTGAATTGCCTGACTCGGTGGGCGACCTGCGTGATATGATGGACAAGGCCAAGGGTAAGCTGAAATCCGGCGTCATTGTTTTTGGTCTGAAGCGCGGCCCGAAGGTGCAGCTGATTGCCGGTGTGACCAAGGATCTGATCGACCGCTTCCATGCGGGTAATATCGTTCGTGAGGTGGCCCAGTTGTGTGGCGGCAAGGGTGGTGGCAAGCCGGATATGGCCATGGCGGGTGGTACTGAGCCGGGTAAGTTGAAAGCAGCGCTGGCAGCTGTTTCTGGCTTGTTGAAATAGACGAATGATGTCTTGGGAGGCAGCAACGCAGCCGTGGCCATTGGGCTTGCTGGTACTGTTGGGTGTTGTGCTTCTTGTGTGGCTTATCAATTATCGGAGTCAGAGGCGCGATTTTGAAGCTCTGGAGCAGCTACAGCGGGATCAGGCGGCATCGCATCAAGGCCTTGAAGCCGACCTCCAGTCGCGTCTGGTTGATGCCGAATCACAACTCAAGGAGAAAGAGAGCGAGATAACCCGCTATCGGGTTACCGAAGCGCAGCTGCAGGAGCGGGCCAGACAGGCCGATAGCCGCTTGTCCGAATTAGCATCAGAAGTGCAGAAAAAGGATGCCCGTATCGATGAGTTACACCGCGATCTGGCTGAACACCAGGCATCGATTGCCGAATTAACTACGACCATGAACAAGGAACGTGAGGTGGCGCGCGAGAAGCTGGCGCTGCTCGAGGAAGCCAAGCAAAAGCTTGGCAACGAATTCAAGTTGCTCGCCAATCAGATTTTCGAGGAGAAGGGCAAGGCATTTTCCGAAAAGAACCGCGCCAGCATTGATGAAGTGCTCAAGCCGGTACGCGAGCAGCTGAGCGATTTTCGCAAGCGCGTGGATGAGGTGCATGTAAATGATGCCAAGGATCGCGCCTCGCTAACCAAACATCTGGAACAGCTCGAACATCTCAACCGTCAGATGAGCGAGGATGCACTAAGCCTGACGCAGGCGCTCAAGGGCGAGAGCAAGGCGCAGGGTAACTGGGGTGAGATGATTCTGGAGCGGATTCTGGAAAGCTCAGGTCTGCGCGAGGGCCATGAATTCGTGCGCGAGGATTCGACGACGCTTGAGGGTGGCAAACGATTGCGTCCGGATGTGATTGTCCATATGCCGGGTGATAAGCAGGTGATTATCGATTCCAAGGTGTCGCTGACCGATTACGAGCGCGCGCTTTCGGCTGCGGATGATTCCGAAAAGAAGCGCTTCATTAAGGCACATGTAGCGAGTTTAAAGCAACATATCCGGGCCCTGGCCGACAAGCGTTACGACCAGATTCCGGGCGTGCATTCACCCGATTATGTGCTGATGTTCGTGCCGATTGAGGGCGCCTACATGATGGCCATCGAGGCCGATCAGGGGATTTTCGAGGATGCCTTTGATCGTCGTGTGGCCGTGGTGACGCCATCCACGCTGTATGCGACGCTGAAACTGATCGAACAGCTGTGGCGATATGAACGCCAGAGCGAGAACGTGGTCAAGCTCATCGATCGCGCCGGAAAATTACACGATAAAGTGGCAGATTTCGTGAAGTCGTTCGAGGATATCGGCAGTCGTTTAAAACAGGCGCAGGAGGCCTATGACACGGCTCACGGACGCATTGCTTCGGGGCCGGGTAATGTGATTCGTCAGATCGATCAGCTGGGCAAGCTTTCCGGCAAGACGAAAAAGGAACTGCCGAAACATTTAACCGATGCCGCTGCTATTGCGGATCAGTCGGATGAATCAAACTAGGGATGACATCACTATTCTGTCTTAGGGCCTGTTTACACTAATTTAGGTGTTGTCGCTGCTATCCCAAATGAGGCTAATCAAGGCGCGAGGGATGAAGTTTGGTGT
This sequence comes from uncultured Zetaproteobacteria bacterium, assembly GCA_964505835.1. Classification (GTDB taxonomy): domain Bacteria; phylum Pseudomonadota; class Zetaproteobacteria; order Mariprofundales; family Mariprofundaceae; genus JAJRVH01. The sequence continues at coordinate 24,349 of CAZDJY010000004.1, forward strand.
CTCCAAACGAATCCTGAGCAACGCTGAGTAGATTCATTTGGGGCGCAGCCCATCTGGGATCGGCCATTTTTCCGGCCTGCAGCGTTACTCCTAGCTTGCATGCAACAAGCATGCTTCGCGAGCAAAGCCTTGCAGGTCCACAAAAACGACCTGATCGACGCCATCGAAATTAGTGTGAACAGGCCTTGGGGTCTTTGCTGTCGCGCTCCCTAAGCTGTAAGCCGGTGATGAACCGACGCAGCACCTGATCCTTGCAGATGCGATAATGCGGATGCCCCTTTTTGCGGAAGAAGGCATTGAGTTCACTTTTGCTAAGGCTTTGACCGGCCAGAGCAAGGATGCTGATGATATCTGTATCCTTCAGATTGAAGGCAATGCGCAATTTTCTGAAGATGATATTGTTACTCAATCGCAGTTCGGGCTCCGGTTGAGGACCCTCTCTTTTGCCGCGCTTTTTGTTGATCAGGCCATTGAGAAAAAGTGCCAGTTCACGGCTGCTGATGTCTTTGAAGGCAGGATCATCATCTTTCTTCAGCCAGGCGCTGATTTGCGCCCGGCTAAGCTTATGATCGGCCAGAGCAAATAGCTCAATCATTTGTGAATCGCTGAAGTCGAAGGCGTAGCGAAGCCGCCGCAGGATATCGTTGTTGGTCATAGGTGCGCCAACTCTAGTCGAGCTGTTCACCCCATGTCACTTGCGGCGCTGTTTCACTGTCATCCTGTTAAGCGGCAGGGTAAAGTCAGGGTTTGGTTTTTCATTCAGGAGATTTCTCATCCAATCAGCGCTGCACATCCTTAAGGAAACCTTCGGCTATGATTCATTCCGCCCCAACCAACAGGAGATCATTGGCGATCTGATGGCCGGGCGCGATGCCTTTGTGCTGATGCCGACCGGTGGAGGAAAGTCGCTGTGTTACCAGATTCCAGCCCTGGTGCGCTCTGGGGTGGCAATCGTGGTTTCTCCATTGATCTCGCTGATGAAGGATCAGGTCGATGCGTTGAAGGCCAACGGGGTTGTCGCGGAATTTTATAATTCTTCGCTGGCCTCAAAGCAGGCCCGTCAGGTTCTGGCCAGACTGCATGCACACGAGATTGATCTGCTGTATATCGCGCCCGAACGCCTGATGTCTGATGAGTTTCTGAACCGTTTGTCGGATATTCATATCGCTCTATTCGCCATTGATGAGGCGCATTGCGTGTCGCAGTGGGGGCACGATTTCAGGCCCGAATATCAGCGACTGGGTGGACTGCGCGTGGATTTCCCCAAGGTTCCGCTGATCGCCCTGACGGCAACGGCTGATGCCCAGACCCGGCAGGATATTGTGCAGGTGCTGGGACTAAACAACGCGCAGCAGCACATCGCCAGCTTTGACCGGCCGAATATCCGCTACACAGTGCTGGAAAAGCATCAGCCATTGAAACAACTGACTGCATTCATGCAAAAATACAAAGGCGAATCGGGCATTGTTTATGCGCTTAGCCGCAAACGGGTGGAACAGGTGGCTGAAAAGCTGCTGCTGCACGGGGTGAAGGCTGCGGCCTATCATGCCGGCCTGCCGGCGACTGAGCGGGCGCGGGTGCAGGAGGCCTTTATCCGCGATGAGATTCAGGTGGTGGTGGCCACTGTCGCCTTCGGCATGGGGATCGACAAACCCAATGTCCGCTTTGTTGTGCATTACGATCTGCCCAAGAATATCGAGGGCTATTATCAGGAGACCGGGCGCGCCGGGCGTGATGGCCTGCCTTCCGAGGCGCTGCTGCTTTCCGGCACGCAGGACATGGTCGCCGCTCGCCGCCTGATTGAGCAGAGCGGCAATGAGAAGCAGAAACGCATCGAGCTGCATAAGCTCAATGCGATGATCAGTTTTTCCGAGGCAACGACCTGTCGCCGGCGGGTACTGCTCAATTATTTTGATGAGCCCCTCGATCAGCCTTGCGGCAATTGCGACATCTGCCTTGATCCGCCCGAAACCTACGATGCCACCGAGGATGCGCAGAAGGCGCTGTCCTGTGTGTATAGACTGAATCAGGGATTTGGCATGAAATACGTGATCGATGTACTGCGCGGCTCGGCCAATGAGCGGATTCGCGATCGCAGGCATGACCAGCTTTCCACCTTCGGCATCGGCTCGGAGCAGAGCGAAGAGGCATGGACGGGCATATTCCGGCAACTGATTCATCGCGGCTTCCTGTTGCAGGATGTGGCGAATTATTCGGTGCTCAGACTGACCCCGGCTGCCCGTCCGCTGTTGCGCGGCGAGATGCAGCTGGAATTGGCCAGGCCGCGCATCAGGGCCAAATCCGGAAAGGGGCGCAAAAACAAACCGCGTCTGGATTCAGCGCCTGATGAGGCATTGTTCCAGGCATTGCGCGAGCTGCGCAAACAGATTGCTGACGAGTTAAATGTGCCGCCGTATATCGTTTTCGGCGATGCAACGCTGGTGCATATGGCGCAGTTAAAGCCGACGGATGATGAACAGATGCTTGAGGTGAACGGGGTCGGGCAGGCGAAGCTTGAGCGATTCGGCGAGGCTTTTCTCAACTGTATCCGGAAATTCGGTTAGGCTGCGGCGAGCTTTAAGGAAGGTCTGAAAAACTACGCCCTTGTAGTTTTTCAGTACGCAAAGGCAAAAGGTGGAATTCATGCAGACATACCCGGAAAAAACCTGCGATATCAGTCGTCTGGTGCGGCATCCG